>NZ_QOCL01000003.1:0-300000 GCF_004006665.1 Halobacteriovorax sp. HLS | reverse complement strand
GGCCACTTGCAAAACTAAAACTATAAGGTGTTGTATCAACAGTTGCTGTCGCAGATTCATTATGAGTAGTTGAAAGATATCTTGCAAAAGGAACATCATTAACTGGATTTATTGTCACTACAGCATATTGCGTACTTGTTACCTGTGAGTTTGCATCTGTAATATTCCAAGTAAAATAAGCATTACCAGTAACATTAGGCTTAGGCTTTAATGTCACTGTACAAGTCTGATCTGTTCCAGAACAAGTACAAGTACCTTTTTCAATAAGATTTGATGTAGAAGGAGCACCCACAAAAGTAGCATCAGTTGGGTTTACTGAACAAAGTGCCGCGTTGTCATTTTCTGCATCTGTAATCGAAAGAGTAAGTGTCTTTTCAGTATCTTCAGTAAAAATTAGATCTAAACTTGAAATCGGTACCGCAACAGGAAGATCATCTTGTAGCTCTACATCAATACTTCCATAACCAAGCCCTAAACTTACACCTGACTCGTCTCTTACTCTATAAGTAAAAGTATCAAAAGGAGTATTGCTGGCCGAAAGGTATGCCTTAGTCACTGAGACCTCTTGCATATTAGTATTTTCTGTTGCCGTATTTGTTGAGGTCGCAGTTAAAAAAGAAGAAATATCTTTATCATTATTAATTGCATCAACAATTGCTTTAATTGAAGTATTTTCATTTTCAATATAAATAGTAATTTCACGTCCCGTTTTCTCTAAAAGAACATTATTGCCACTATTTAATAAAGGATGTTGCTTATAAAAGATAGAAATGGCCTCACCCATTGCTCCACCAGTCTTTGCCTGATACAGAATCCCGTCAGTTGCATTATCACCAAGTGTAGTTAACGAAGCAATCTTATTTACGGCCGGAGTCACACCAGCGTTACTATCTGTTGGGATATAGTAACAATTTCTATCGTTAGCCAGAGAGCCATCATTAGCAATAGAGCAGCTTGTGAGTGTTCCATTCACAGGAGGAGTCACGATTTCATATGTTAAAGAAAATGATTGATCACTTTCAACATCACGTCCTAAAGGGATTGTAAAATTAATTGGTAGTGAGCTCGTTGTTGTACTTTCAAGTCCTGTAACATGAAAATCAACAGCGTAAGGTAGGTCATTCACAGGAATAACAGAAACCTGAACTTGACGAGTTACAGATGTTCCATCTACACCTTCAGTAACATTATAAGAAATTCCAAATTCACCACTTATATTTTCGCCAGGAATCAGCTCAGCACTACATTGACCGGCACTACAGTAGCATCTCTTATTTATCCATTCGGCCTTAGTCTTAAGCTCAGTATTTAGATTCTTCGATAGAGTTCCATAGTACTGAAGAATTGGTTGGCCACTAATTGACTCGCAATATGTACCAAGGCTATCAACTCTTGAGGAAAAAAGGTTATATGCAGAATAAAGTCCTACTGTATCTTCTGTCGAAAGGATTGCATCATAGGCCATTTGAACAAAGCTCATTTGTGAAATTGCACTCGCACTCTCAACTGGATGAGTGATTGGATTTACTCCAACAGCGCATGAGTTAATTTCATTAAGAATTGCTAGAGCATCGGCCTTTGTACTAGAAAGGATTGGTGTTCTTATTTCAATATTTGTCTCTGTATCAAAGACCTGACAATCAATTGCTTGATCATTGTTTACATCAGTGTAGTTAAGAGTAAAAAGTGTAGAACCAGAGTCTTCATAGACTTCTAGCGTATTAAGAGTTGAAGTCGGGGCCTGTCTTACGTTGATACATTTTTGAGAAACTTTATTAAACTCTTCGCCGACTCCACACTTTGGAGACTTAGATTTTTTTTCCGCAACACAAGATGCAAAAATACAAATTGCAAATGCGAAAGTTAAAAAATTTGTCAAACGTTTAGTCATAAATTACCCAATACTCTAGCTAACTTATCGAAAACTTAGGACACAACCTTTAAGAAAATCGTAAGCTTTCTTATATTTTGAAAGAATTAAAAATTATAGGGAAAACTTGTTATATAACTTCAATAAACTCGATCACTTAAGGCATTTTTAAGACAAATTTCATCAACTATATTGCGAGATTATTGCCATATAAAATTGTCATTTAACAAAAAAATACAACTGTAACACTCAGGTATCAGGAACCCCTTACCCCTTTCAAATTTTGTTTTTTTGACTAAAATAGTATTAATGAGAAAATCTTTTCTTCTTTTTATTCTATGCTTGGCATTGTCCACTCCAGTTTTCGCCAATGAAAATCTTGTGATCGTGCAATCTGTTTCAAAGCAAGCAAAGACTTTTGTTATCAGAAAAGGAAGAGATGCTGGTGTCTCCCAAGGACAAGTATCACTTTTTTCAACTTCAGATATTTCTTTCACTGCTAGGGCCAAGGAAGTTACGAGACACTACTCTCTTTGGACGATGCTTGATAAAGAAGCAACCGTCCCATTTAAAAGGGATGAAATCGTAACTTTCACCTCTTCACTTGAGAGAGTTTGGAATGAAGTGATCATTACAAAACTTAAAGAGGTTGAAGCTCAAAAAGAAGAGAATTTTCTTAGATCAGTAACAAGATCATACCTCTCATTTAGAACGTCTTACTCACGATCTCTTAGCCAGTCTACATCTGAAGTTCAAGCAGAAACACTAGGACCAAGATCAGGAGTACACTTAGAGGCACTATACTCGAATAGATTAAATAGAAACTTAGAGTTTGGTGCAGGTCTAAGATATGACACAGATTCTTACGAAGGAACAAATCCAGAGAGAATTATTCCCTCTACACGCTACTTCCTAATTGGCGATGTGACCTATCACTTCAATGATTTTAGAAATTCAAGATCTCACCTATATGCTGGTCTTGGAGGTGGTATTGGAAGATCATCTACAGAGGTTGGAGATAATGTTAAAACAGGTAGTGCAACTCTTCTTCCCTACTTCAGATTTGGTTATGAAACCGTTCCAAAAGAGTCTTTCTTCTCCCTACTTATCGAACTACAGATTGAAAGTATCGTAGCAAGTGAAATCTTCACCGAAGGTGAAGAACAGGAAACAGGAATGGTAAATTCTAAGTTGTCTGTTGGTCTGAGATTTTAAATTTTTCACTTTTATTTGATACTAATAAGTCTATTCTTTTAGGATTATAAAGTCCTGGATACTTGTGATGATTCTTATGATAGTAGCCACCTGCCGTCATGAAGTTCATAAAAGTATAGAAAACTCCTCCGTCATGATTAAACATCACCTCGTCTCCCTTATCATCAAGGCCATGTGAGATATAATTAAGGTGAGCAAAACCCAGAAAGTATGTTAAAAAAGTAGGACCATAGAAAAAGAAAAAACCAATAGGCCCAAGCAATAAAAACCAAAATACAAGTTTAAGTACAACTGAGAATTTATAACAGATAAGCTGTTTTTCAATATTAGATCTACTACTCGAAGTATCACCATGATATTCATAATACTTAGAAATAAGAACACTGATTGTTTTATTCTTGGATGTCTTAATGAATTCAATAAATGTTAGTCCATGCGGAGGATGAGGATCAAGAATAGGGTCATCTGAATGTATATGATGTAACATGTGACCAACACGAAAATTTCTCATACCATCAAGGGCAATTGCTCCACAGAGCTCTCCTACGACGGTATTTAATATTCTGGGCCTAATATTGCCATGACTTGCATTATGAAAAGCAGTTGCGACAACAAGACCTAAGAGTAAACCTACGGGAATAAGGAGAAAACTAAGTCCAGTTATATTAAAAGAGAAGTAATCATTTTTAATAAGAATCAAAGCTACTATAAGTATAGAGAAAATAAATATATTATTTATAAAGTAGTCTAAAAAGTAATTTGGATCTTTCTTGTACTTATTCATAATTAACCTATTCTAAATTTAACTTTTTAGAGAGTTGCTCAAGACCATTAACTAATTTTAATTCAAAAATCTTGCTTCTTTTAGGAGTCTTAAGATCAATCTCTGGAACATAACTAATATAATTTTCATCACTTTCAATTATCTTTGAAGGATTAAAAACCTGTGGTCTTAAATGGTGATTCTTATGATAATAACCACCGAAAGACACCAAGTTTACAAACTTATAATATAGGCCGTCTTTAAGATTGATGATCTCAGAGTTACCTTCACTATTTTCAATATGAGTTGCGTAGTTAATATGTGCAAAAACAAATATATTTAATACATAAAGCGGTAAATAGAAAATTAGAAAGTACTTCAGCCCAAAGACTAAAAACCAAAACAAAACCTTTAAAGCAATCGAAACGTTGAAGAATGTTTTTTGCATAGAAATATTGGCCCTAGTTTTAGAGTTATTTCCAAAGAATTTAAAGTATGCTCTTTCTATAATGATTAATGTTGCCTTTACAGGAGAGATCACAAATCTTAGAAACGAATAGCCCCTAGGAGGATGTGGATCAAACTCAGGATTATCAGGATATTTATGGTGAAACATATGACCAAGAGTAAAGCCCCTATAGCCATAGAGCATGAGAGTTCCTAAGAACTCTCCTATTAAGTCGTTAGTAAATCTTGGGCCAACATTACGATGAGCACAGTTATGTAACACACTAGAAGGAAGACCACATAGAATAATGGCCAACAAGACAACAAGAGAATCATATGACTTGAAGTTAACTTCATAAGAAAATCCCTTAAAAGCTGCTAGTAATAAACAAATCACTGCGAAGAATATGCAATGAGCTATACTATAACTTAGTAGATAATTTGGATTTTTTTTGAATTTATTCATTCGCTAAACCTAACCAGTTATCGAGAATTCTATTAAATTGATCCCCACTGCTATGATGTGCCCAATGGCCACCTCGTAAAATTCTTATCTGAGCGTTATCATAGAATTGATTTATTTCATCAGTACTAGGAATATCTAAAAACTTATCTTTGTTTCCCCAAACAAATAGAGCTGGAACCCGCACCTTCTGTCTTGGTGCTCCAATGTAGGTAAAGACCTTTCTAAATAGGTGTTTATAAATCTCAATTCCCTTAAAGACGGAATTATCATTTTGATAGATTTTATTATTTTTATCAATCAATGACATTCTATATATAAGATTCAAAAAGAACTGAGGAAATAACTTTGTTACTATGAAGCGAACAAGACTCAATTGCACAAGAAATACATAGTATGACTTTAATATTTGAGAGAGGTTAAATCTTCTAGAATAAAACTGTTGTAATCCAAGACCATTAATATGGACTAGACCTTTAATATGATATGGAAATGCCTCATAGGTTCCAACCGCTGTAAAACATCCTAGATCGTGACCTACTAAGAAAACCCGTCTCTTCTCTGAAGGGTTAAACTTTTTTAGTAAGGCCTGAACATCGAGTATAATTTCTCTAGGGTGGATTCTCTTAAAGCTGATATCAGTATTATTTAGAGTCCCATGCATAAAAGGAACAATAACATTATACTTCTTTTTAAGCTGAGTGATTTGTTTATCAAAGCCATATGCAGTATCAGGAAAACCATGAAACATAATAACAAGATCTCTTTGTTCGTCATGATTTTCATTAATAAAGTAAATTTTCTGACCACCTCGAATGATCGTATCTATACAATACACTTAATATCTCCTAGAGATGAACTTGGTATTGGTAGCTTTAGGCCTTTATATCGACTTAACATCTCTTTTACATGCTTATGTTCCGATAGATGTAGAGTATGAGAAATATATGGTGTCGAGTTAAATAAAGTATGCATTAACTGGTAGTACGACATATTAGAAATATGATCTATACTTTTAGATAATGTAGCAAAGAACTGATGATGATTCTTATACTTCTTTAATTTCTTAACTTTCAATAGTTGTTTGAATGTCCATGTCATATTTAGAACTTCGGCCGTAATAAAATCAACCTTCTTGAACATTTGTGAAACTGGTCCAGATTCAAATTCTTTATGAACTTCAAGCATCATCTGAGCATAACTCTTATGACGAACTTCTTCTTCAAAGTGACATCTATGAATTTGATAATAAAGCGGATCAACTGAATCTTTTACTTCATGTAGGAAGTGATAAAAAAGAATCGCCTCTTCTTCTACAGCACTTATTAGCCACCACATGGCCATGCCACCCATATTAGAATTGAGAGTATATATTTTTTCGATGCTTGAATTTTCTGAGCTTGGTAAAATAGAACTTAAATCGTCAGGATCAATATTTACTTCACTTGCAAACATATTGATATATCTTTTAAAAGTTCTTGCGTGCTTCTTCTCTTCTTCAAAGAATTGTTCACCTAATGCAAATAGTTCTGGATTCACTGGATGTTTGTTTAGAAACTTCTCCCATACGGGTACTTTCAACTTGCAGGCAACTTCCTCAAGTTGAGAGATCGTAGAAGCTACAATTAGACCCATCAGCTGAGAAATAACTTTAAGCTCCTCTTGTGAGGCATTTGGAAATAGCGCTCTATTATTATCTAGAGGCAATAGAGACTTGTTTAGGTCAATACCCATTTCCCAATGAATATCTTTATCAAAGTCCCATGATTTCTTTTTTTGAATTTGCAATTGACGAGCTAATTTACGCTCGTCATAGATATCAAATTTCATAACTTCCTTTAGTTATAATCACTTTAGCAAGAAAGTTATTTTTATTGACTTAGTTGAGTATTGTTTACAGGGGTGTCAGGAGATTAAACACTAGATAAGTTACTGAAAAGACAATTATAGAACCAGAGGCGGACACACCTCTGGTAGGAATTTTTTAATTAATATAGACCAATTTCTTTTAGTCTTTGGATAAGAAAGTCACCTGCAGTGATATCTTCAAACTTAGCACCATCCCCTATACAACTAGGAACGCAGCTAAGGTTTGCATTTGAATGAGGGTGAACAAAGAAAGGCATAGAGAACCTTCTTGAGCCATCATTGGTAGGATTAACAACCCTATGAGTAGTTGCAGGGAGAACATTATTTGTAAGTCTACTCATCATGTCACCAGTATCTACAACGATCTCACCTGGAGATGATTGAACAGCAAGCCAAGTTCCGTCTTTATCTAGTAATTCTAGGCCAGATTCAGTCGCACCAACTAACATTGTAATTAGATTAATATCTTCATGGGCAGCTGCTCGGATAGAATTCTTCGTATCTTCGCCTTTAGTAGGAGGATAATGAATTGCTCTAAGGATTGAGTTACCATCATTTACCATTGATCTAAAGTAATTTTCAGGAAGGTCTAGGCCTTTTCCAATCGCTTCTAACAGTACAACTGATGTTGCATCCATAGAGTTATAAAGTTCATTAAATGTATTTTTAAACTCTGGAACTTCAGTAGGCCAAATATTTTCAGGGTAGATACCTTTATATGGTGAAGTTGCAGCAAGCTCTCTTCCTACGTGCCAAAACTCTTTAAGATCAGGGTTATCATTATCCTTTGCATGCTCTACTTTAAAAGGCGTATAACCACGTTGACCGCCGTTATTAGCACAGTACTTTTCTTTTACACTTACTGGTAGAGCGTAGAATTCACTTAAATATTCATAGGCCTTATCAACTTTATGCTGATCGACAGTATGATCTTTTAAAACAATAAAACCATACTCTTTAAGTCCATACATGAGGTTATCTACAAAACTAATCTGGTCAGAACTTGATCCATTTATATAATTTAATAGACTTAATTCAGGTACCTTTCTTACTGTTTCGTTTGTCATAACTGCTCCGTTAAATACTAATAACATAAATAATATTGAAGTTTTTTAACCCCATGCTTCATTAATGTCAAACTTATAAAAGGCATAAGAATGAACTTCCAAGAAGAGTATCCAAGTAATATCAAATACTTATGATTGCTATATATGATAAATAGATACATTTGATGGTATTATTAGATGGATTAGATGCTTATTCTGAGAAAATAGTAGAACCAACACGTATGAAATCGGCCCCTTCTTCAATGGCAACAATATAGTCAGCACTCATCCCCATAGAGAGTTTCAGCCCTTCAACGCCAAAGTCTTCAAATAGTCTATGCCTATATTCTTTTAATTTGATAAAGCATTTTCTAGCATCATCAATTTGATTATCAGTTCTAATTTTTCCCATTGTCATCAGACCAGCGAGAAAGAACTTTGAGTCAGTGGCCTCAAGAAATAAATTTAGCGCCCCAGCTAGTGAGTCATAAGTGGGAAAGCCATATTTCTCATCTTCATCACTTGTATTAACTTGTAAGAATAAACCTACTCGATCAGATCGTAGTTGATCTTCTTTAGTTAGAATATTTTGTAGTAGTGATAATGAATCAACAGAGTGAATATATTTGAGGCCTGGAGTTTTAAGCAGCCGAATAACTTTATTAGACTGTAAGTGACCAATAAAGTGCCATTCAATATCTGTTATGCCTTCAGCTGCAAAGCTATCGGCCTTTTCTTGTAAGTCTAGGACTCGGTTTTCACCAAAGGCCCTATGACCAATTTCGTATGAATATTGAATATCTTCAATAGGACTGTACTTTGTCACTGCGACTAAAGTAATCTGTGCTTTTTTTTGCTCGGAATTTACTCCGACAATATTTTTACGTAGCTCATTAAAGCGAGCTGTTAGTAGGTCTTTTCTATTCATGAACTTTTTTCTTCTTAAAAGAAAATTTTGCGCTTACTTCAATATCATAGTCTTCAAGAACTTCTTCAATAACTTTCTTTGGATCAACTTTGCTTAGGTGCTGACTAATTTCTTCTCTTACAGAGTTCGAAAAGTCCTCTTTAGCATTCTTTGCATTTTGAACGAGTCCATTAACTATATCTTTTGGTAGAGGAAGATCTCCCAATAAGTTCTTAACTGTATCTTCAGTCATAAAAGCTGCTCCAACACCAATTGAAACAACTTTCTTAATAACATCTCCAATACCAAGTTCTTTTTCTTTTTTAGAGTTCATTTCTAATGACCTCTTGCTCTATCTTGATAGGCCTTCATCATTGCTGGAAGTGAACTATCAGTTAGTTTACTTATGATTGACTTAGGTACAAAGCCTTTAACGTCAAGATCAAGAGAATAGACCACTTCAGTCTTTCCGTTACCTAAATCAGTTAATTCCCAAGAACCATTATTTCTCTTGAAAAGATCACCACTTTCAAACTCCCAACTAACTTTATTAGGCCTTGTATGAGTAAGTTTTAAAGTATATTTAAACTTCTTTATTAAATTGAGTCCATACTCAACCCTTGCACCTTCTTCACTAAATTCAAGAATATTGATAGTACTAACACCATCAACAAAGTCAGGGTATGACCCATAATCTAGAATTACATTGTAAAGCTTTTCAATTTCTACATCAAAAGTTTCAGTTCTACTTACACTTGCCATTTATCATCCTTTATTAATAGCGTGGTTTAGTATCAAAGTGATGCTCGGCCGTAATCTTTCTAACTGTTCCAGATTTACTTCTCATAACAATACTATGAGTCTTCGCACCCCATGGAGTAAATTGTACACCATCTAAGAAGTTTCCAGAAGTAACACCAGTTGCAACGAACATAACGTGCCCACTAGCAAGTTCTTCAATACTGAAAACTTTATTGATATCACTAATACCCATTTTCTTTGCTCTTTCAATCTCTTCGTCATTTCTAAATTCAAGTTTACCTTGAAAGTCTCCACCCATACATCTAAGAGCAGCAGCAGTTATAACACCTTCAGGAGCGCCACCTGTTCCAAATAGGATATCAATCCCTGAGTCCGGCTCACAACAAGCGATACCAGCAGAAACATCACCATCACCAATAAGTTGAATACGAGCTCCAGTTGTTCTTATCTCTTCAATAAGATCATGATGTCTTGGTCTATCAAGTACAACTGCAGTTAGGTCTTGTAAACGACACTTCTTAGCAGCAGCTAATCTTTTAAGGTTTTCTGTTGCACTTTCATTGATATCAACTACACCTTTTCCAACTCTACCTACTGCTATTTTTTTCATATAAGTATCAGGAGCATTTAAAAGATTTCCTTTTTCGGCAATGGCCATAACAGAAATTGAGTTATAACCACCATATGCACAAACTGTAGTTCCCTCTAGTGGATCAAGTGCGATTTCAAGTTCTGGACCATTACCAGAACCTACTTCTTCACCGATATAGAGCATTGGTGCTTCATCTCTTTCACCTTCTCCAATAACAACAGTCGCACGACAATCAACTGAGTCGAGCATAGTTCTCATAGCATCAACAGCGGCCTGATCAGCAGCTTTCTCATTTCCTCTTCCCATCCATCTTGCAGATGCGATAGCTGCCATTTCAGTAACTCTAACAAACTCTAAGGCCAAATTTCTGTTCATGCCTATTTTCTCCTCTAATATTTAGATATTAGCTTAAATTATAGTAATTATTAGTAAGTATAGGGCCAAATATATTATCTGAAAAGGCACGTTGTTAGACTTCTTTAGAGGCATTGCACAACTATCTATGACTGAATGTGGCCTTTTTTAGAATCGAGCAGTCATTAGGGGATAATAAGTAGACGAAGTGGTTTACGCTGGCCGAGATATCATCTTCGACATAGGATTCAAAGTAGTAAACTGGGAAATGGTAACGATTGATAATGAATTTCTGAATTTTTCTTCTCTCAAAGAATCGCTCTTTTGGGGCCATTATTTTAATAAAGTCTAACCTCATTAATGATTGCGTGGCTGAATTTTGAGCTAATATTTTAGAAAGTAATTTTTCATGACATTCCATGCCATTAGCACATGAACTCGTTAAGAAGAAATAGTATAAGATTTGGAAAAATACTTTCTTCATGAAATCTCCTCAGCAGTATTCAAACATCATGTTGATACAGACTCATTCTTTGCCAATTCTTGAACGGAGTCAAATGTAATAGAGACTTAAGATTGGCCATAAAAGTTTAAGGGGTTTATCCATATTATGAGAATAATATGAGGCATGACGAAATTTAAAATGACAAAAAAAAAGCACTCTTTCGAGTGCTCTTAACTCTTAAGAATGAAGTTTCATTCTTAAAAATTCATTGGCCTCAGTTGGCAGAAACTCAGGACCAATATTCTTTAGTATCTCCAAAGACATACTAATCATTTCACCATTAACACCTTCATCAACGCTAAAAACCAGTTCATCTTCGGTTATCAGAGGTGTGTCTAGATCTCTTTTACTAATTATTCTTCCGGTTTTAACTCCAACGCCATCTTCCCATTCTACGAAATTTTCCATCATAAGAACTTGAAAGCGAGAAAGCTCACCGTCATTGTGACGCCAAACGAAGACTTCAAAAGGACCGTCTGCGCGCAACCAGTATTTTAAATTGGCCGGCATTTCCAACTCAAGGGAGAAGTTATGAATTGGTCTTAAACTATCAACCATATTCTCTATTGAAAGGAAGTTTTTTACACTTTTATCAAAGTCATTTTCACTGGAGAACTCAACTCCAATTCTACTACCACTAACCCATTTAACTGTGCCAATAGTATCAAGAGAAGCTTTTTGCCAATGAACCGTTCCATTGATCTGTCTCCCAGGAGTGAAATCATGTCCACCATCTTTTAAACAAAGTTGCATCCCAGTATATGAAATATCCTTTATTTCGAAGACATTTCTCTCTGAACTTGTACTATCTGCCTTAAATGTTAGATAGCTAAAAGGAAAACGAGGAAATATCCTCTTTTCAGTTTGTTCAAAGTCAGTCTTTATCAAATTTAAATGGCGCTCCATGTAATCTCCTATTATTAATACACAGATAATTCTAGCTCGATTCAAAAATAATTATTAGGTGGAAAACATCACCATATGAGACAAAAATGTAATGATTTCTTTTAATTATCCTCAAAATTCTGGTATAAAAAGCTAAGATACTATTAAATTCAGCTTAGGAACTCTTATGAGTAACGAAAATATTGACCACAACCCTGAAGAATTATCAAATGCGAAAGCGCAGGAATGGGAAATTGATAACCTTCCGAATCGGTTAACTATTTTCCGTGTCCTATTAATTCCCGTTATTATAACTGCGGTACTTCTTATGAGTAAGGACTGGGAAATGTTTCGACCTTATCACTTTCATCTCGGTTATATTGCGGCTTGGACATTTGTAGCGGCTTCCATTACAGACTTCTTTGATGGCTATATTGCTAGGAAGAGAAAAATTGTTACGGTATTTGGTTCATTTTTAGACCCTATTGCAGATAAGTTCCTTGTCGTCACCTCACTCATTTTATTGCAAACTCTTGGAAGAGTTCCACCTCTACTCGTTATTATTCTAGTCTTAAGAGAGGTCTACATTACCGCACTCAGACTCCTTGCTATGGAAAAAGGCTTTACAGTCCCAGTTGATAGTTCAGGAAAATGGAAGACTGCTCTACAAATGGTTGCAATACCTATGCTGCTTGCTAATGATAGACCATTTGGAATACCTTTTCCTGAGATGGGGAAGGCCTTTATATATATCGCTGCTATTCTCTCGCTATATTCTGCTGCCTTTTACTCATTCTCAACAATGAAGAAATTAAAGCAGGCCAGAGCTGCAGCACTAGCTAAGAAGAAAAATCTAAAGAAGGAATCAAATGCCTAAAGAACTAAATGGTAAAGATGTCTTAATAAAAGTGAGCGGACCAGATCATCCTGGGAT
Organism: Halobacteriovorax sp. HLS; assembly: GCF_004006665.1. Classification (NCBI taxonomy): domain Bacteria; kingdom Pseudomonadati; phylum Bdellovibrionota; class Bacteriovoracia; order Bacteriovoracales; family Halobacteriovoraceae; genus Halobacteriovorax; species Halobacteriovorax sp. HLS. The sequence goes on along the minus strand of NZ_QOCL01000003.1, from coordinate 287,388 downwards.
CACCTCAGAATTAATGAACATCATCAGAAAGACGAACAACCCTTTACTCGATATGGGACAGTCAGTTACCCACGGTCTCTTATCTCTAAGTTTTGTTATTAGAGTAAACGAAGGAAATGATGAAAATGATCACGTACTAAAGGATCTACTTTTCTCAGCGAATAACCTAGGACTTAAACTTAATTACAAAGTTGTTGAATCTCAGGACTCAATGAAAGTTGAAGAAATGGAAAAGTTTATTCTCAACTGTGTTAGTGTTGATGATATTGAAGCTAACTTTGTCTGTGACATTGCCACAGTCTTATCTAATCACGGAATTAATATCAAGAGAATTGATAAAGTCTCACCAAAGGGATTTAGGTCTCTTGAGATATCAACTGAAGTTCCAATTGGACTTGACTGGCAAAAAGTAAAATCAGAACTCATATCGACGTCTAATGGTCACCAAGTTGATGTAGCGTTTTTGAAGGATAATATTTTTAGAAGAAGTAAGAGACTAATTGTTTTCGATATGGACTCTACCCTAATTCAAACAGAAGTCATTGATGAACTTGCTGACGCACATGGTGTTGGCGAAGAAATACGAGCGATTACCGAAGAGGCCATGAATGGAAATATGGACTTCGACGAAAGCTTAATAAAGAGAGTTTCTAAACTAGAAGGTCTTGAAGCATCAAAAATGGATGAGATCCTAAAGAACCTTCCTCTGACTCCTGGAGTTGAAGAGTTTGTCAAAACCATCAAGTCACTAGGTTATAAAGTTGCAGTAATATCTGGCGGCTTTACTTACTTCGCCTATGCTTTAAAAGAGAAGCTAGGTCTGGATTATGCCTTCGCTAATGAGTTGGAAATCATAGATGGAAAACTTACTGGTAAAGTAACTGGCACTATCATAAACGCAGAACAAAAGGCCTTACTAGTTAAGCTTATTTCTCAACAAGAAGGCATCTCTTTAGAGCAAGTCGTTGCAATTGGAGACGGTGCAAACGACCTACCGATGCTGGCAACAGCAGGCCTAGGGATCGCCTTTCATGCTAAGGAAATTGTAAAAAAGAAAGCACAACAACATATGAGTCATGGACCAATGACTAGTATTCTCTACTTCTTAGGGATTCCTGGTCATGAGAATCTACTGTAAATAATTCCTAGAGACATCAAGTTTTCAAGGACTTATACATAAATAGTCCTTGAAAATATGTCTAAATTTCAAAATTAATCTTGGAAGTTTGTCACAAAAGTATTAAAACTCTTACTTTAGTTTTTTGGAGAATGTAATGAGAGAGCTCTTACAAAGTAAAATTCACAAAGCAATTATTACTGAAGCAGATATTTCATATGTCGGCTCTGTAACAATTGACGAAGAACTATTAGAAAAAATCGACTTGTGGCCAGGACAAAAAGTTTTGATCGTCTCAAATACTAGTGGTGCTAGACTTGAAACTTATGTCATCAAAGGAGTTCGAGGTTCGGGCGAAATTTGTATAAATGGTGCAGCCGCTCATCTTATAAAGAAAGGTGAAGAAGTTATTATAATTGGTTTTCAGTTTAGTGAAAATCCAGTTGAACCAAAGTGCATCTTAGTAGACAAAGAAAATAAATTCATTCGTTATCTATAGTCCTAATCAATTTTCTTAACTTCTACACCAGACTCATTATCAAAGTTCCCACCAAATGCTTTGGCCATATCATCGATTAACTTAGAACACTTCTTAGAAAAGTTCTTCTTATTGGCCTTCATGCATTTCGATTGATTTTCAGAAACTAGCTTAGGGTCTTTATCAATATCTTCCATAGTGATAGGACAGTATTTCATGATGTCACTCATACAAAGTGCACCCAGATCATTGGACATATTTTCTAATCCTTGCACATCACTACGACACTTAGCTGGTAATTTAGAAGTGCTATTTTTTATACATTCGGCAAATGAGCCCTTTGCACTAGAGCACAACTTTTCCATTTCCTTTGCACAATCGAGAGCATAAATATTTGTCGTTAAAAAAAAGACCATTAACACAGCTTTCATATAATTCTCCAGTTGTGAATATCTTATCTTAAAAGCTAAGAAACACAAAATCTTTCTAATTTTCAACACAGCCCGATAAATGAGGCGCCTAATTTTTGAGAAAAAGTGTTTTTAAATTAAATATACAATACTTATATATTGGGAATTATTGGCCTAAACAGCTAAGTCGCTAGAAAAACGGTATAATTGGTATGGATAAAAAGTATTTAATAATAAAATAGACCTATAGTTTAAAAACTAGGAAACTGTTATGAAGAAGAACATCTCAAAGCGACTAACTACCTATTTAAACTTGACCCTTTGTTGGTCTTTATTCTTCGTAGATATAAGCTCAATCTACGCTCAAGCAAAGAATGTTACAGTAGATACAACTCAAGAAAATCAAGCGTCACAAACTAAACAGTCCCATGAAGAAAATGATGCTAAACATGGTCTTACCACCAATACATCAAAGTGTGAAACTCCAACATCTGGATTAGAAGATAATCGTCAAGCTGAGAGTGAATATAGAAAAAATCTAATGGAACAAGGTTTCAGTCAAATTGATAATATTTTTACTGATGTTGAGACAAAACGAGCGCAACTAGACTCTAATAGTGAAAGCCTCAACTCGGCAACGGGTGGTATAGGACTGCAAGAGCCTGGACAATCTAATAATATTGAAAAACAAAAGGCCCTTGAAAAAGAACAAAGCGAGTTAGATGGAAAGATTTCGGCCAAAAAGAATGAGCTTCAATCAATTCAATCTAAAATTAATTCTATTACAAGTCGTGATCACTATTTAAGCGCAAATGAGAGAAGCCAGCTCAGTCTTCTAAGAGCAGAGGAATTCAAAGTTGATTCACAGTTACAGCAATTATTAACTAGAAAGGTTCGTATCAGAGCTGAGATCAGAAGAAATGCTCTAGTAGATGGAAGAAACTCGGTTGCAAATGCTGATAAAGCTGTACAAGGAGCTAGAGCAGCTGCAACACCACAAGAAGCAGCTTATCGAGCGCTCATAGCTGCGATAAAGTCACAAGAGCAAAAAGCAAATGAAAGTTTAGCACTTGCCGAACAAAGGATTGCAGATGTTCAATTAGAGTCAGCAAATAATGCAGATTTCATGATTTTTGAAAAGGCAATGATGGCCCCTGATGAATCTACAGATCAAGGAAGAAGTACTATTTCAAATCTCGAAACTCTTTCAATGGCCTCTGCAGGAATGAGTAATTTAAAGTGTGTGGACTTCTCAAGAGTAAAGTCAAGATCTTATGTACTTTTCAAAGCTGCTACAGCCACGTATATAGCGAACCACCTAAATAATTCCAGTGAATACACTCGGCTTGCTAAGGAGTGTATTCTTAAATGTATTTCCTTAGAAGAAATCTCAGCAGATCAAAAAAGAAGTGCAAACGAGAGACAGTATCCACAATTTCAAGATTTAAAAACCGAAGATGCGACTACCAATTGTATAACAGACGATGGCAGAAAAGGTCTTTTTGAAAATGACAATGTTGCTGCTGATGACGAAGACGAACAATTTGCCTCAATCGAAAGAATGGCCAATCTCTATAACAAGTTAGAAGAGTTTACGCAAAGAAAGGTTGCTTCACAACAACAGGCCTTGAAGTTATTTCAAGCTGCACATGCAGCAGCCCTTATGGAAGTAACGTCAAAAAACTCTCTCACAGCTGCAGCCGAGGCCCAATTAAATAAAGCCAAAGCAGAAAAAAAGAAAGCGCAAAGTTCTATAAATATTTACATAGCAATTATTGCAATCTTATATGCCATAAACTCGTCGTGCTATGGCTGCCAAGCCGCGGCCATTGTTGCAGCAATCTATCTACTTAATGGGTATCGAAAAGATCTAAAAAAGGCCAATAAAGATATTGCCAAGTGGAAAAAAGAACTTCAAGAAACAAGAATACACACCCATATGATGTGTAATTATCCAGGTTCGGCGCCCACTATTGATCAATTAAATAACCCTGACTCTGTAGCACTTATCTACCCAAAGAGTGTTATCATGCAAAGGGTAACCGCAGGGCTATATAAACCAAGTGATAGGATTAACTTAAAATTTGCACTCTCCTTTCCAAATCTTGCTGAATTATTCTTTACAAACGCTCACGCTGCAGAGATTAATAAAGGACTTGGTTTTCACTCTCAAGCAGGATCTTTTAGAGAGTATTTGACAATGAAGGCCGGAGCATGGAGTCTGCAAACGCACAATGCTTCATTAAAAGTCGATCTTAGAAAGAATCCTGTAACTATTGATCATCTATTCCCAAATCAATCAATGATGAATGGAACTTATTCATTTATAAGTAAGAATGCTCCAAGCTCAAATGGTAAATTAATTGAACAAAGTGGATTTCCACTTCCAGAAACAAGGCTGGCATATCTCTCAAGTGTTCTTAAAATGTTTGAAAAGAATATCGACAATGGCGCTACAAGTTTAGCTAATGTTCAAAGAATTAATAAAATCTATGCTGAACTTTTAAATAAGGCCAGAGATCACTTTGGAATTTCCAAAGGTGTTACTGACGCCGCAGTGACTGAAGATGGTAGACAACCAGTGTGTCTAACAGGAAATAGTGCAGGAGTCATAGCCGTAGATTCAAGCTGTGCATGTAAGAATACTAATTCTTGTTCACGTTTTGTAATGCCATCATTTGGGTCATTTGCTCCAGGAGATCTAGCTACAAATTCGAAGTTTATAATAGACGGTATTAATGATTTTTCACAAGGGAATTTAAATTCAGGAGAAACCAATTTTAATAAAATAACTGAGTCATCTAGTGCTATTGGTGAGTTAAAGAAACGAGTTCTCGAAACTAAGTTAGCAGGTAACTTAAATGAAGATATTGAGAAGTTTCAAAATAAGAGTTTTAAAAATACGTCAGCTTCAATTAATAAGACTAAGGAAAGTTCAAACTCGAAAAACTCCTCCAATGTAAAAAATCTAAATTCACTAGCAGCTAACTCTTCATCGACAAATATTGAAGATCAAAAAGATGCAGCAGAGAATAACTCAGATAATTCAAAAAATTCAAAAAAATTGAATCCTAATGGAGATTTAGTGGGTCTATCTTCTAAGAAATCTTCAAAATCGGCCCTAAATAACAAGAACTCACTAGCCTCTTCTCTTGGAAAAGTGAATTTTGATAATATGGATGAAACTGACACTGGAGATGTAGACTTAGATCTTTTAGAAAAAGAGCGAAGACAGTTGCAACTTAATAATAGCTCTTCACAAAATCAGTACTCTTCTAGCAACTCCGGGGGGAGTTATACAGGACAAGACGGACAAGTATATACTAAAGAAGAAGGAATATCGCTTGATTCAAAAATTGGTATTTTTAAACAAATTTCTAAACGCTACAGATACTCGGCAATGCCTATTCTTTTAAAGAAGAAAAAGAAGGAAAGTATTGATGGTCTCTAAACTTATTAAATTAAGAAAAGGTCAAGTAAGCTTTCCTTTAAATGATATTCAAGATAGCGGGATTTTAAATCTGGAAATACACTCTCCAACAATTGAAGAGCTACCTAAAGAAATTTCTCACTTGAAGCAACTTCAAAAACTAAGCATCATTTGTCCAGAGGTAAGAGACTTTCCAAGTTTTATTTTTGAACTAACTAACCTCGTTCAGTTAAAGCTTAAAAATACAAAAATAATAACTATTCCAGAATCTAAGACAGTCTTTAAAAGTCTTCGCTTTCTAGACTTAAGTGGAAATAAAATAACTGAGTTACCAGACTGGTTCTTCATTCAAGATTCACTCAGTGAAGTAAATCTTTCGAATAACTCACTTGAAACTATTAGTGAATCAATATTTAATCTAACATCACTTACAAGACTCAATTTGGATAGTAATAAAATTACTCATTTACCAAAATCAATCAGTCTACTAAAGAAATTAAACCATCTATCTCTTGATGGTAATCAATTAAGTGAAGAAGAAAAACAAAGAATATTTGAAGAATTTAAAATTATCATTAATTAAATACGTATTCGTGTATTCGCCTTACGAAGTCTTTCAAGAAGAGTATTTATTAGGGCCTTATACCAAGCTGGTTGGTCTTGGAAATACTTTTCAAACTTGTCGTGAGGAATAACCAGAAGTTTACATTCACCGATGGCCTTAACAGAAGCACTACGCGGTTGTTTATCGAGAAAAGACATCTCTCCAACTAACTCTCCAGAATAGATTGTACCAATTTGCTGTTCAGCTCCACCTTTAAGTTTATAGACAGCAAGTGAGCCACTTTGAAGATAATACATCTGCGTACTTTCTTCTCCATCTCTCATTACATACTCACCGGCCTTGAGCTCTAGAACTTCATTAGACACAATTTTCTCCTAAACAAATTTATAGATTTATTCTAGCAAATCTCAAATTCTTGTAAAGGGCCTACACTAATTGTAGGCCCATAGTAGATTAGTTAAAAATAATATGCGCAGAACTTTCATCCGACCATTTTGCTTTAATATTTTGCGAAAGCTTATCGCCTTTCAAAATCTCTTTAGAAAGAGGACGGATAACAAGTCTATTAAATACTGATTGAAGCGGTCTTGCTCCATATCTTGGATCATAGCCTCTAGCAGCTAGCTCCGTGTAACATAAATCATCTAACTCTATAGAAATTCCTTTAGGTGATAATCGATCATTAAGTAAAGTTACTTGTTTTTTTACAAGACTTACCATTACATCTTTCGATAACTCGTCATATTCTAATATTGAATCGATACGACCAAGAACTTCAGGTTTAAACTCTAGCTCAAGATTTTTCGAGTTTGTAGTCAACATAATGATAGTATTTCTAAAATCAATAGTTCTACCTTTATTATCAGTTAAGCGACCATCATCAAGAATTTGTAAGAGAATATCTGAAAAGTCATGGTGGGCCTTTTCAATTTCATCAAAAAGAAGAATTGCATAAGGCATCTTTCTTACTGCTTCAGTAAGAACTCCACCATTTTCATATCCAACATAACCAGCAGGTGCTCCTATGAGTTTGGCCACTGAATGTTTCTCAGAGTATTCGGACATATCCAATCTAATCATCTGATCTTCATTATCAAAGAGAAACTGACTTAGAGATTTAGCAGTTTCAGTTTTCCCTACACCTGATGGTCCTACTAATAAGAAGGAACCTAAAGGTCTAGACGGGTCACTAAGACCAGCATGTGAAGAAATAAGAGTTTCACTAACTTCATGCAAGGCCTTCTGTTGTCCATAAACCCTAGAGTTTAAATAATCTTCTATCTTAAGAATATTATCTTGTTTAGTCTTTAGAATTTTCTCTAAAGGAATACCTTTAAGTCTCGAAATGACTTGAGCAATATTTTTAACATTTAAAACCCATTCATGCTTAAGACTTTCTAACTGAGCTTCAACTTCAGGAATCAATGAATACTTTAGCTCACTGGCCTTTTCATAATCTTGATTTCTCTCTACTTGCTCAAGATCAAACTTATAACGATCAAGCCTTCCTTTGAGTTCAGATACTTTCTTCATAGAGAGTACATCTTCTTCCCAAGTCTTCTTTTGCTGTTCAAAGTCTTTTTCGAGAATAGCAATTTCTTCAGTTAATTTCTTGGCCTTACTCTTATCTTTTTCAATTTGTGAATATATTTTCTTAGACCTAATGTCTGACTCTAGCTCCACTAACTTTGCAGGCATTGCTTCGGCCGAGAGCTTTAAAGCACTGGCAGCCTCATCTATAAGATCAATTGCTTTATCAGGAAGATTTTTATCTTTGATGTATTGATCAGATAGTACTACAGAGTTGAAGATGGCCTCATCAGATATTTTAATACCATGATGTGCTTCCAATTTTTCTCGAACACCCATCAGAATTTCAATAGCATCTTCTTTAGAAGGCTCCTTAACTGGAACAGGTCTAAAACGTCTATCTAAAGCTGAATCTCCTAAAATATATTTTTGATATTCTTCATCCGTAGTGGCCCCAATACAGTGAAGCTCCCCACGTGCAAGAGCAGGTTTTAAAAGATTAGCAGCATCCATTGCACCATCAGTTTTACCTGCTCCAACTAATTGATGAATCTCATCAATAAACAGAATACACTGGCCGGCCTGCTCCTTTAAAAATGCAATAAGACCTTGGAGGCGTTCTTCAAACTCTCCTCGAAACTTTGTCCCGGCCATCAAAGCGCCCATTTCTAAAGAATAGACGATCTTGCCTTCTAAAACATCTGGAACTTTTCCTTTAACAATTAACTCAGCTAGACCTTCAACAATGGCCGTTTTACCTACACCAGCAGGACCTACCAGAACCGGGTTATTCTTAGCTCTACGTCCAAGAATTTCCATTACCGCTCTAATTTCTTTAGTACGTCCGATAACTGGGTCCAATTTAGCGCTTTGAGCTAGTTCATTAAGGTTAATCAAAAAATTAGGAACTTCACTTTCTTCATTATTAATATCAAACTTTGAGTAATCGATTTCCAAATCAGGAAATATCTGAGGCATAAACTTTAGAAGTTCTTTTTCGCTTACTTCACTTTTCGAATTTTGTACGGCCTCACCACTTGCAAAAGTAAGCCACTCACTAAAAGTAGAATCAGGTCTCATATTTTCAAGAGACACAGCAGTAGATGAAGTCGGTAAAAGATCTAACTTAGCTGATATATCCTTCAACTTATCTTTTAGAACCCTACTTAAAAAGGTTTGCGGATTAGATACAAGCCCCCAAAGAAGGTGCAAGGCGTGTAATTGAGTGTTCTTTCTCTTTAGCGCTTGTGTTTGAGCGATATCGAGAGATCCAGTAACAATGGAATCAAACTTATTCATAATAACTCCTTAAATACAATACTTTACATAAGTATTCTTTCTTACAAACAAGATGTGTTCATTTTCAAAAGAGTCAAGGTATGAGGACATTTTTTTGTTTTCAATAAGAGCTAGGCCGTCTAAAATAGGCAAAAAAGTTTGATTAAGGAAATCTATATGACACGCTTACCAATTATTCTTTTAGCATTATTTTTGAGTTTTTCAAGTGTCGCCGGAGTCTATCCAAAAGCGGACTTTAGCTCTCCACGAAAAACCATGCTCTACTTTCTAAAAACAATGAAAGGTTATAAGCAAGGAGATCAAAGTGGTCTTAGGCTTGCGACACAGGCCCTTAACCTCTCGTCCTTAGATAATGCATCTAGAGTAATATCTGGAGAACTTGCTGCTAAGAGATTAATCAATACCCTTGATAGAATTGAGTATATTGATATTTCTAAAATACCTGACAATACCAACGATTTGAAAATTTGGATCTACAAGCAAGAAAGAATAGTTACTGCTATTGGGGAAAAGCTTCTTGAGATTTCTATCGCTCCCAATAAAGACGGACAATGGAAGTTTACTCCTATAACTATAGACACCATTCATGAGTTTGAGAAAACTGTGGCAAATAATGAGGTGGCAAAAGGTGTCATTGAATTAAAATCCTGGAAGTCTAGGTTAAAGTCTTACTTTCCTGCATGGACTGCTGAGAGATCTTTCATTCTACTAAATGGACAATGGTTTGCTCTCATTACACTAATGTTCTTAGGAATAGTATTTGAAAAAATAGTTCGTTCAATCATTCTCATTCGTATAACGCAATTCTTTTCAAAGAGAAATATTCCATTTATAGAAATTAAGTCTAAGTTCCTCTCTGCTCAGGGAGTTTTCTTCTTTAGTGGTTTTTGGTTATTCGGTCTTAAGTTTTTAGAGCTTCCTGATACTATCCTCAGTACATTAATGAGGCTAGGGATTGTTTCATTCACTGTCGCTTCCGTTTTTACAACATCACAGGTAGTAGATGTAATCTGCCAATTTCTTGAAAGTAAAGCTAAGATATCTGAAAATAAATTTGACGATGTTCTAGTCCCCCTTATTAGAAAAACGGCCAAGTTCTTTGTCTTTGCTATAGGTCTTATCTTTATTGGAGATAGTCTGACTCTGGATATGAAAAATATCCTCGCAGGTCTTGGTATTGGTGGTATAGCCTTTGCCCTTGCTGCTAAAGATACAATCTCAAATCTATTTGGCTCACTAACAGTTCTGATTGATCGTCCTTTTAGTATCGGAGATAGCGTAACTATTGATGGTAAAATTGAAGGGATTGTTACAGAGGTTGGTCTTAGAAGTACAAAGATTAGAACTTTCTATGATTCAATTATCTCTGTACCAAATGGAGCCTTAATTAATGTTCACATCGATAACCTCGGTAAGAGAAATTATAGAAGATACACAACATCTATTGGACTACAGTACGATACTCCAGCAGAGAAAATAGAGGCCTTCTGCGAAGGTATTCGTCAAATTATTCTTGCCCATAAATGGACGCGAAAAGATTCTTTTCACGTGTACTTTAATAATATGGGGGGTTCTAGTTTAGATATTCTGCTATACTTATTTTGGCAAGTTCCAGATAGGTCTGCAGAGCTTCAAGAGAGACACAGACTTCTAATTGATATTCTTCGCCTAGGCAAAGAATTAGAAGTGGACTTCGCTTTCCCTACTCAAACTCTGCACATTTATAATGAAGAGCACGCCCAAAAAGGGCCGCTAGATATGCCATACTTAGAAAAAGGTAAAGTCGCGGCCAATGAGATTACTTCGCATCCATTAAGTACAAAGACTCATAGAAGTAGTGCAGATGCTGAGAGTTTTAAAGAAAATGAGATCTCGCTATAAGCTATTTTTTAGCTTTAGCGAGATTCGCTTTTAGAATAGGAATAACTTTTTCTTGGAATTGAGCTTCAGTAAAAGGTTTAATTATAAAGTTCTTAACGCCTTTTCCTAGAATAGCGCTAAGCTTAGTCTTATCAAGCTCACCAGAAACAACGATGACACTATCAAAACTATTCTTGTGATCACCTTCGAACTCTTTTAGAACATCAAGACCTGACTTCTTTGGCATATTTATATCTAGAAGAATCAATCCAAACTTTTGATTGTGTAATTTATTAGTTCCGACAATACCATCTCTAGCGACAATAATATTTCTAAATACACCTAGATTTTCACAGTATATCTTTAAGACTTCACAAATATCTTTTTCATCATCAATAATTAAACAATCTAACTGTGCATTTGCCATTTTCGTTCCTTTGATTATGACTAATTATAAAAGCACTTTATTTTTTGGGCAACGAGGCAAGGCCAAAAAAGAAAATATTAATCTTCTCTTAAGCTTATACATCACACTTAGTTGCGCCAAATAAACACTTTTTCTTAACTGTCTTAGACACAAGTGGTGGAACCATTGATTCCCATCCGTCTGTTCCATCTTGGATCATCTTTAGAACTGTTCTTGACCATATGGTGCTATAGCTAACGTTGTAATTTTCAACATCTACCATATATCCATTTTCCATCAAGTACATTATTAAAAAAGTCAGCTTAGGATCTACTCTAATTTTTGAAATTGTAATTTTCTCATCAGGATTCTTTTCATCGTGACCTGGATATACGTACAACCTTGTTTTTTGACCAAAGAGAGCACCAATACTAGCAATTGGACCTAGAGCACAGTCCTTGTAGTTTTCAAAGTTGAAGATCTCCTCAAGGTTATAAACACCAAGAATAAATGAAACATTCTTACGAGAAAACTTCTCCAGGTAGTTATTAAGCTCAAAGAAGTTCTCAAAGCTCGTAATTAAAACCTTGTGTCCAAGTGCTGCTAAGATATCTACTCTTGCTAGAAAATCTGTAGTATCAACATTTCCTCTATCTTTCAGTTTACTCATACTTATTTCTGGCAACACAATAATATTTTTATGCTCTTCTTTATCTAGGTCTTTTTTAAACATAGTAAGACCTGTATCGAGCATATCCATATTAACAAATGTCGGAGGCCTAAAGCTTCCTCTACAAACCATTATATTTTTCTTATAGAGCTCATCTGTTGCCTGCATAGCAGAGCCATCAGAGTCAAACATAATGGCCTTACAAAAGTTTCTCTTTACTAATTCTAAGGAAAGTACGCGATTATCGACACCTTTAAATGCAGGGCCGCTTGTTCTAACCATATCGATTTCTATTCTGTCAGTAGAAAGTCGCTCTTCAATTGATGAGATAAAAGTATCAGAAGACTCTGCATGATTAAAACAAGAATAGATGAGATTTACACCAACGACACCTAAAACTTCTTGCTGTTGCAAATTGTCCTTATCAAGTAAGCGCACATGAATTACGCACTCACTAGGCTCTGCACCTTCTTTATGTTGAAATCTAACACCAAGCCAACCGTGGCCATCACCTTTACTCTTATAACTCTTAGCTGCTACTGTGTCGGCGAAAACAAAGAAGCGAGTGTCTTTTCCACGTTGCTCTCTTAGACGAGTTTCTAACTGGTCATACTCACGTCTAAGCATTTTTGCTAGTCGATCTTCACAAACATAGCGACCACTCTTCTCTTTTCCATAAATCGTATCAGACACGACCATATCATAGGCCGATATAGTTTTAGCAATAGTTCCAGCAGCACCACCGGCCCTAAAAAAGAACCTTGCGACTTCTTGTCCAGCGCCAATTTCAGCAAATGTTCCATAGATTTTACTATCTAAGTTAATTGATAGTGCTTTTTGTTCAGGGTTTAACGATAAGTTAAAACTCATGTATATCCTTTGATTTTAATTATTTATTGACTAGAATGATAACAAAACTTATAAAACTCTAAAAGGTTATTTACACTTAAAATACACTATGAATAACAAACTAAAATGCCATGTCTTTATTTGTACCAACTGCTCTTATGATCAGGGCGATGTTACGATTGAACCAAGTAATGAACTTAGAGATACAACCAAAGAACTAGCTAGCAAGCTATGGGACAAGGGCCAAGTGCGAATTAATAAGAGTGGTTGCCTTGGAAAATGCTCAGAAGGCATAAGCTGTGTTATCTACCCTCAACAAGAGTGGCTGACTAAGCTAAAGCAAGAAGACTCGCAAAAAATAATCAACGCCATTGATAAACTCATTAAATAGCCCACTTTCGTAGGTATAGACACCAGTAAACCACTGTAATCACGAAAACAACACCGATTTATTTTCAGCTATTAAAGTTAAATACCGATAATTCACTATATACGCTATAATAAAGGTGCGTATAAGAGGAGTTCATATGGAAATCGTTATTATCGCTGGAGTTCTACTTGGTTCAATGATTGCTATTGAAGTAAAAAGAAGACAAGACCAAGAAAAGAATCTAGTTCCAGTAAAAGTAAGAACAAAGAGTAAAGACTAGTTACACTTTAGTTCGTCTATCATTTTCAAGAGTATTGGTTCAAACTCTTTTAAAAACTCGCCTTTTATTAGTGTCTTAATTTTCAGTGCCTTTTTCTTTCCACATAATTTCTGAGTTTCACTGGCCCTTAAAAACTTCATTGTTCCTAATGAGTAACCCATTTTAAATCGAAGAGTATTCCCGATTGATTGAGGTTCATCAAATTTTAAATTCGTTGCTTTAAGAGTTTTAAGGTTAGTAGACTCTTCTTTTTTATACTTTTTAAAATTAGTTTGAATGGCCTTACTAGAAGCAAAACCTCGTGGTGCTTTAGCGTAAGGAAAGAAAGCAATAGTTGGTCCTTGATGCTTTAGCTTCTTGTGCCACACAAGCACTGGCGTATTCATAAAATTCTTCTTTATTTCAAAATCCTTATATAGATTAAAATCTATATTTACTTTGGCCTTCCCTCTTTTTGCTACAACTGTGGCCGAAAAAGTATTTAAACTAATAAGTGAAACAAAGATAATAAATAGTTTGCTCATAATTGGGCCCCACAAACCTTATTGGCAGGAAGAGCAATCTCAATTTGTTTTGGATGAGACAGGTTTAGGTTATTCATAATAGAACAAAATTGATCAAAGGAATTATCTTCTTTAAGTCTTGGGTTATATTTCTTCTCTTCTAAAATCGATGATGAGAGTTCGCCCTTATAATTGTGACCTGGAAATACACGAGTCATATCAGGTAAGCTAAAAAGTTTAGTACGAACACTTTCAAAGAGCTGCTCATTAGATCCTTGCTGGAAGTCTGTTCTACCACAACCACGAATCAACAAAGTATCTCCACTAAAGAGCATATCGTTGATTAAAAAGGAAATAGAGCAATTAGTGTGCCCCGGAGTTGCGATAACTTCAATTTTGAACGAAGGGTTTATTTCTACTATTTGTCTATCTTGTAATAGAGTAACACCTTCTTTTGAAACTTCTGCAAATGAGCTAATTGCAATCTTGCAGTTATACTTGTCTGAAAGTTGAGAGGCGCTAGTTATGTGATCTGCATGTAAGTGAGTTTCAAGACTCCAACGCAACTTAAGTTCTAAATCATCAATTAGTTTACAATCTCGCTCAATGGTTTCTCGAACAGGATCAATTATCACGGCTTCAAGAGAGTTCTTATCATAAATAATATATGTATAAGTACTCGTTTCTCTTTCAAATAGTTGTCGTAAAATTAGCTCTTTTGAAAAAATCATTTGCAAACTCCGTGAAGCATTAAGTAAAAACCATAACTTACTAGTTCGTCAACAAAAGCCATCGAAGAAAATCTTACACAATGCGTGGATAAAGTGGAATTTGGCCTTATTATATGCCCCTTACGGGAGATATGATGCATAGAAAACTAGTCCTACTACTGCTACTTTTAACTACACAATCGATGGCCCATAGAAAGGTTATCTATGGAGTAGATAATCGTGTTGAAGCAGAGCAGTTTCCGGATCATAGATTCGTTGAGGCCTCTGAGTCAGTTGCAAGTGTCGTCTGGTCAAATAAGTTAATCCAAGATCCTTTGATGCCACAAATTTATAATTTCAAGAAAGTTTCACTTCAGTTCACTTACAATATTTGTAGGGAAGAAAAATTCAGCCAACAAGTGCCTCTAGGAAATTGTACTGCTTTTTTGGTTGCTCCAGACTTAGTGCTTACAGCAGGCCATTGCATTTCTGATCAATCTCAGTGTGAGCAAAGCAAATTCGTATTTGATCATAAAGAAGATACTATTGAACTAGATCAATCCCAGGTCTATTCGTGCAAGAAAATCATCGAAAGAAAGTTAATTAATGATCCATTTAAAGTTAAAGATTTTGCTCTCATTCAATTAGATAGAACCGTTTCAAATCGCTCACCTCTATCTCTAAGGCCAACAGGAAAAGTTGAAAAGAATACTCCTCTTGTCGTTATAGGACATCCACTAGGTCTGCCAATGAAAACAACTGATGATGCTATAGTTAGCAAATTAAGTGCTAGAACTATGTTTACTTCTCTTACAGGTATATTTAAATTTAAAAACTACTTTATCACAAACACTGATACCTATGGAGGCAATAGTGGTTCCCCGGTATTTAATGAACAGACCGGCCTAGTAGAAGGAATGCTTATTCAAGGAGCAAATGATTTCTATGAAACTAAAGATGGTTGTATGCGATCAAATATAATCAAAGATAGTAGAAAAAATAGAGACGAAAAAGTTTTAAGAATTCTAAGTGTAGATAATTTATCTAATCACATAAGGGACTCCTATCACAGGGCCCTTAGTGAGTAGTAGATTGCATTAGTGATTTAAAATCTTAGCGGCTTCTTTAGCAAAGTAAGTAAGAATCATATCGCTTCCTGCCCTTTTAAAAGACATAAGCATTTCCATCATTACTTTTTCTCCATCGATCCAGCCCTTTTCAGCAGCAGCTTTAACCATGGCATACTCCCCACTAACATTATAAGCAGCAATCGGAAGCATTGTATTTTCTCTCATTTTAGAAATTATATCCAAGTAACTAAGCCCTGGCTTGACCATAAGAATATCAGCACCTTCATATTCATCAAGATAGGTTTCTCTTAATGCTTCACGCTTATTAGCAAAATCCATTTGGTAAGAAAGTTTATCTCCACTTTTTGGAGCAGAATCAAGAGCGTCTCTAAAAGGTCCATAGAATGCAGATGCATACTTTGCGGTGTAGGACATAATTGAAGTTTTACTGAAACCCTCTTCGTCTAGAGCATCTCGAATATAGCCCACTCTCCCATCCATCATGTCTGAAGGACCGATGATATCACTTCCTGCCTTGGCCTGAGAAATAGACATTTTGGCGAGAATATCTAGTGTTTCATCGTTTACTATCTCTCCAGTTTTTGGGTCCACGATTCCATCATGTCCATCACTAGAGTATGGGTCCATGGCAACATCACTCATGATGATCATGTCAGGACAAGCGTTTTTAACTTCTTTAATGGCCCTTTGAAAGAGTCCGTCGTCATTATATGACTCAGTTGCCATAGAGTTCTTTAAAGTGTCATCTAGTGCAGGAAATAGAGATACACATGGAATACCAAGAGACTGAAGCTCTTTAACTTCTTTAACTAATAAATCGATAGAAAATCGAGATTGGCCTGGCATTGATGCAACAGGAATTTCCGTATTACTTCCTTCAATTACAAATAGAGGTGCAATAAGATCATTAACAGTGAGAGAATTTTCTCTAACTAGTTTTCTAATACCTTCTCTATATCTATTTCTTCGTGGTCTCGAGATCATCATTATATTAGCCCCATTTGCATTTTAGTTTTATAAGCAAGCGCGTACATTGAAATCTGTTTCAACATAGAGCTTAGTCCATTTGCACGACTCATTGATAAGTGTTGCCTTAGGCCAATCTCTTCTAAAAACTCAGGCTTAGTTGCCAGAATTTCATCAGGTGTTGAGTCTGAGTAAACATTTAGAAGAAGGGCAATAATCCCCTTCACGATAGATGCATCACTATCTGCATAGAAAATAACTCTTCCATCGCTAAAATCAGAGTGAATCCATACCTGACTCTGACAGCCCTTTACCTTATTCTCTTCAGTTCTATGCTCTTCAGGAAAATCTCCAAGATCTTTACCCATTGCAATAACTGACTTGTACTTATCTTCCCAATTTGCATGAGAGGAGAACTTGGCCTTAATATCACTTATTCGCTGCTCAATAGAACTCATATTATTCCTTTTATTATGTAAAATGAGCCAAATTTTTATCAAATTTCTCATATTTTGTCTAAATACCATTGATTTTACTTAGAAATACTATATATTATATGTATAGTACATTTGTACTATATAAATCGGAAAGCATTATGAAAATCGACGAAATACGACTCTCAAAACTTATTTTTACCGCCAGAAAGCGAAAGGGCTTCACTCAGGCCTATATCTCCAAAGAAACTGGAATAACTCAAGGAACACTCTCAAAGATAGAGTCAGGAGTATGTTCCGTCTCTGCTAAGCATTGGTTTCTTCTCAGCAAGCTTCTAGATATACCTTCAGAGTCAGTTTGGAGCGGCTTAATCGATAGAGGAATAAAGCCGGCCAGAGAGACAGAAAAGAATACTTATAAGCTTCCTAAGAAATATTACCAGAATGCGCACTCAAGTGTTAAGGAAATAATATCCATATTGGAATATGTTCAACGAAAAGAAGGTGTTCTTAAGTTTGAAGCCTATTTAGCAGGCCTTGGTATACCTGAATATTTCTTTTACGATCTAAATAATAAAATTAACTTTCTCTTTGCAGTAGATTTATTAAATCACTTCTATCCTGGAAAAGTTGATGAAAAGTTATATGAAGAAATTGCTGAACTTTCAAAAGAAGAAGTATTTCATGGAGTTCACAGTATCGAGTACAAGAAAAAGAATACTGCTCTAAATCTACTGAAGGCCTATATAGATAATGCTTCTTACTATCAAGACGGCTACAAGTATAAAATAGTAAAAAGAAATAATGAGTCTATTGAGTTTGTCTTAGAGTCTACTTCTGCTGAAAATGATCAATTTGAAGATATTCTTATTCCGTTTAAGAAAGCTTATTTAAAGAGCTTAACCAAGATGGATGATAACTCTTCATTAAATTTCACAGTTTCTAAGCAAGATAGTACTTATACTTTTAAAGCAACCACTGTTCTATCGTAGAGCAATAACTTTCTGTAATAGTCCATCAGCTGCACTTAGAGCTTGAGCATTTGCTGAAAAGCTCTTCTGAGTAGTCATTAGGTCTATAAAGTTATTAGTTAAGTCTACATTTGATTGCTCAATCACGCTTGTAAGTACATCACCTCTGCCATCTTCACCACTTTTACCAAGACTTGCTTGTCCACTAGATGCATTTTCGGTGTAAAGGTTTTGGCCTACTCGTCTAAGGCCTTGCTCACTAGTGAAGCTGGCCACAGCGATCTTACCAATTTGTTCACTTTCTCCATTTGAAAATCTAAGAGTCATTGCTCCACCCTGATCGAAACCAAGGCCAACAACACCTGCGGCTTCGCTACCGTCTCTCTTATTTGAGTGAACATTTGAAGTCGTTCCTAATTGTGTTGTTTTATTTCCATTATTAGTTAGAGAAATATTAATTTCTTGATTTCCAGTATCTTTAAAATTAGCAGAAATATCCATTGAAGAGTCACCAATCATATTTCCTTGAGCATCAAAATTTACTGCTCCTGTCCCAACAATTTGTTTTCCATCAACAGCAGGGTCTAGATCTGCACCATCCACCATTGCATTATATGTCCAAGTATTGTCGGCCGTTTTTGTAAAGTAGACATCAATATTTCTTTGCTCACCTTTACTATCTAAAACAGTCATTGAGCGTTGATAGCTGCTTGTTTCATTTGGATCTAGAGGATCAAAAACCTTATTATTTTCTCTAGCGTCTAGGTTCATATGCATACTTACATTTGTCGTTGCTTTTGCCGGAAGTTCTTTTCTTGAAATTTTAAGTGGAGCTACAGCTGCTGATTCTTGTCCCTCTTTGCCAGCAAAGCCCAATACCTTGTGACCGTCACTATTTACCAAGTGACCTTCTCTATCAAAATGAAAAGATCCATCTCTTGAATAGGCCTTACCAAACTTTGTTTCAACAACAAAGAAGCCTTTTCCATCAATAGCTAAATCAGTCATTGAACTAGTACTTTTAAGGGTCCCCTGAGAAATATCTCGAGTAGAATCATCAATAACAGCACCCATTCCCTGCTGCTGGCCTCCATCTACGCCCATGGCTTGGCTAGAGAGCACTTCTGAGAACTCTGCTCGAGAACCTTTAAAGCCCGCTGTTCCAGCATTATTAATATTGTCACCGACAATTTCCATTTTCTTAGAAAGGCTATTAGATGTGTTGCTTGAGATATTTATTGAATTTAAAAGACTCATTTAGAACTCCAGGGTCAAGTTTCATCAACTCTTAGGAATATTCTATAAAAAATTTCAACTGATAAATAGGTAGTAAAAAAGTACAACGCATTGCGCATCACCAGATATTTGGGACTTAGCCCACTATGATTTAGAAATATTACCAAAGAGATTCATCATTTAAGTCTAGTCCCTTCTCTTTATTGAAATGGGCCTTCTTTTTATAGCCCTGGCACTCAATACCAGTCTCTCTCTTGACTACGCTTGATGGGATAGATTTAGTAGTAAAGCCATAGAGCTTGCAGCTACGAGGGTTTCTAGGGTCCCAAGAAGCTTGATAATGAACACATTGAAGGCACTTTGGTTTTTCTGACATAGACTACTCCTAAATATATTTTCAACTATTCGAGTTCATAATTCTAGCGTAGGAATTTCATTCCTAATTTTTGTCTATTTTTTATTCACTAGCTTTTGTAAATAGTTCAAATGAATACACTCAAATAAAAAAAAGAAATAGAATAAGTTCAGAAGTTAAACATAAGCCTAAATAAATATGTGCTAAATGTTTAAATTTATTACACTTTTTTTATAATTAACACTTTAACAATATATAACTAACTAATAAAAGGACGATCACAGAGAAAATTAATGGCACAGATTTCGCTATATAATTTTTGTGAGGAGAACGGCAAAACCATGAAAGAAAGCATCCAAGAAAAGAGCAACAACTTAGTACTATTTCCAGCTTCTAAGAATTATCCCTTAGAATCGTCTGGGGCTTTTGATCATGCAGATCCGCTAGAAGATCTATTAAATGAATTCAACGACGCCCACGACTGTTGTGATGAGTCTGAAATTGAACTTGAAATGAAGGCCCTTGAAAGTGAGCAAAAAGAGCTAGAACAACCAAGACTAGGCCAATTAGATAGAATGGTAAGAATGACAGAACAGCTAAAAAAGCTGCAAGATACGACCAATAGAATGAGCTACTTAATGGATGAAATCGAAAACTTTCTTCCAAAAAGAAAGAGGCGATAAACCAATTTTCTATTGCCAATCCAAGTAAATTCCACTACTTTAATCATCATCCAATTTTATGCCCGGGTGGTGAAATGGTAGACACGCACGCTTGAGGGGCGTGTGTCGCGAGACGTGCTGGTTCAAGTCCAGTCCCGGGCACCATTAATTTTCAGTGATCCCCAAGACCAATTTCAATATCCAAGATAAATAAATTAAACATAAATTACTATAAATACTCTAATCCCTCATTTTCATACCCAGATACCCGACTATTTAGCTAAAGTTAATATATATTCAGGCCGAAGAGATTTATATGAAAATTTCTAACGACACACAAAACAAACTTAAACAAATTACAAAAGCAGGTTCACTAGCGACCAAAACTCAAATAGCTGTCAAAGCAGACGAGAAGATTGCAAAAGAGTCTAATGACCTTCTGGCCAAGCCTTCGCGCTATATGCAGAAATTTGCTTCAGCAATTAAGAGGCTTAATACCTTCTAAAATATACCTTTAGCTAAGCTCACACTATTGGATATAAGAGATTATTAATTCTTTTGAAAAATTCTTTACGAAATTTCTCTAAAAGCTCATAATAAAGATTAATTTCTTGAGGGTATATGAAATTTCTTTTTACAATTCTATTCATTTCTTTTTCTTTCAATATTCATGCATTGAAGATTATTTCTGAAATTGACCCGCCTTATAATTATAAAGATAAAAATGGAAAACCTGTAGGCCTCGCTGTTGAAATTGTTCAAGAGATACAAAGAAGAGTTAAAAATAATGACCCTATTCAATTTTACCCATGGGCAAGAGCATATCGAACAGCGGAAACGACACCGAATGTAGTATTGTTTTCCATGGCAAGAACTAAGAAAAGGCAAAACCTTTTTAAGTGGATTGGTCCCTTTGTAGACAATTCTTGGATCTTAGTAACGAAGAAAAACTCAAGCCTAAAAATTGATAACCTCGAACAAGCAAAACTCATTCCTACTATTGGGGTTTACAGAGACGATAGTCGTGATCACTACCTAACCCAACATGGATTTAAAAACCTCTCAAGAACAAATCTTAATGAAAATGGTTTTAGAATGTTATTTGCTGATAGAATTGATGCCTACGCGGCCGTGGACATTACACTGGATAAATCTCTATCAGAGATTGGATATAAGACAGATGAGCTAAAGACACTACTAACCCTTAAAACCGTTCAGGTTTTCATTGTAATCTCTAAGAAAACGGACCCTTCAGTAATAAAGAAATGGAAAGAGACATTTGAATCTATGAGAAATGATGGAACCTATGAGAAGATCTTTCGTAAATACTTCCCAAAAAGAAAGCTGCCTTCGACTGAGTTAGAAAGCTTGGATTAATTCTAGTTTTTTTACTTGATGATTAAAAATGAAAGTCTTATTCGCTACAATTAAATGCCGGCTGAATAATCGAACGTATATGTCTTGGATAAATCTTAGTTCCTGTATTCATTATAGAGTCATCTTCACCTAGAGAGTTAATTGGATAGAAGTCTGCAGTGTATTCATCTGATAGTCCAAGCTGATGACCCATCTCATGTGCCAATGTTCGATTATCTAAATCAAAAGTAAAATTACCTGCATCCTGCCAGTTCCCGATCCCCGACTGATTAACCGTATCACAGCGATACTTCAGCTCATCTGGTAATTCTCTATTATAGCATTTAGAAACATTAACTATAGGTTGCTCTGATCCAGTTCCAGCAATATATTCAAACTTAACATTCGGCTTCATATTAGAGGAGAGATTATTAAAGTATTTATTTGTCTGCTCTTGCCATTCAATAATCTTCTTATTAAACAGGGCCTGCTGTTCTTCTTTTGTTTCTTGTGCTGAAGGGTCATAGATAAAGTTGAAATTAATTGTAGAGCTAACAACGACACCTGCTCCATCTTTTCTCACAGAATAATTCTTATTCCCACCAAAGGGAAAGCTAGATTGAAATCTATTTATACGTACACCATCTTTTGAACTAAAACTGCCTGATACACCTTCACAAGAGTTCATTTGAGTATCTTGGACTAATTCATTTAGTGATTTCTTACACATGAGTTTCTTCGCCTGAGAAAACTCAACAGGGCTAAGATCTAGAAGTAGTTGTCGCAACACTTGCGGATAGCGACTAGAAAGCTCTGTAGTTGTTAATGCAGCCTTTTTTCCATTTGAACATAGCAACTCAGCTTCAACTTCTGTATGCTTATTATACTCATCAATAATAGATGATGCCGAACTCTTAATAGAACTTAACGCTTCTTTTAAATCGCCTTGAGGTGGTACGATCTTACCTGCTTCAGAGTCATACTCTCCATACTTTGCTGCTTCAAAGGCCTGATTAAAGAGTGTATCAACACTCTGGTCAGACCAACCAATGCCAAAGTCATCAGTGATAGAACTAATATAGAAGCTCTCACCTCTTTTGATTTTATCTTTATCACTCATCTCTTGTGGAGCATTATGAGAACCAATAAGAAAAAAGCTGGCCGTTTTTAACTTTTCAATTTGGGACTGACTCTCTGGCGAGTTCGAAAAAATAACGGGAAAAGAGTTCTTAACTTTTTGCTTGAGATCAGCAACTTCCAAGCAAGTCATTTTTGTAGTATGTTCTTCACTTGGGCATCCATACTTCGCAAGCATTGCCTCGTACTGATCATATAAGAAAATTGCTTGAACAAGTTTTTTTTCAGATTGATTATCTTTAATAGCATCAAGCTTTACCAATTCAGAAAGCTTAGCTCTGGACTTTCGTCTTACATCGTGACGTCTATTTAACTTAACTCTTCTTTCAAGTTTTTTAATTTCTTCTAGTCTTTCAGATCGAGAATTATTAAGTGTGGGCATATTACTAAGCTCTCTTTGCTCACTAATACAGCTAGGTTTCTTTATTTGTAGAGGCCTTATTGAAGAGTTGGCCGCACGTTGCATCGTTAGATATTCGAAGACCTTATTTCTAAGGGATTGATCAAAAACTGATTCATTCATGTCAGATGATAGCTTACTTATATCTTGAAAAAAACTCGAATAAAGTTCAGGATGACATTTCTGAGCATTGATAATATCTTCACTCCCCTTTGGGCAAATAAAATTTAGCTGTTCATGTGCTTGTGCTTCCGAGGAAGTTGATAGATATCCATACCCTGCATGATTAGCAGGTCTATTATCTCCTGAGCCACTAATTGGATCAACTGGCGTATGTTTAACATTATGAGCTAACGTTTGGAGATTTGCTAGAAGAAGAATAAGTATTAATCTAAACATTTAAATATCCCCTTCAATCTGTGAACATAAACGCAAGTCCATAGACTTCTTAGGTCCATTTATTTCTTTGTTAACGAAGATGACTCTCTGTTTATCTAAAAGGATATCCTTATCAGCAATGAGATTAAGACTAAACTTTTGATTAGGTCTTATTAAATGCTCATACTTCTTGAATTTTTTTGGATACTTTAACTTTATACTGGAGTCACTATGACCTATCACTTTAAAGGAATAATTTGCATTCTTATCAAGTGTTATAAGCATGTCTAGTTTTCCAATATTAGATAATTCAACTGCCAAGCTATTTTTTGAAAGTCGTACAGCCGAAATCTCAAGAACATTTACTCTATTTTTATCCGTCAAAAACGAGCTTTTAAGATTCTCATTCATTTGTTTTAAGAAAGTTCTATGTTCATCAATATGGCCATTAGATATTCTTGTGTTTATAAAATGACTTCCATACTCGACGTTTAAAGAAGAGCCATATGCACTTCGTGTAGGTTTGGTATCGTTAGATTTTTGCCGGCGTGCACTTTCATAGGCAAGTTTAACAATACTCTTAATCTTATCGTCGCTTAGTTTTGAAGAGAAATATCCTGCCGACTTAGAGCAGGCCAACTTATTTTGATCAGTAGTATTTGCATACCAGGTGAATCTTCCATTTGGAAAAAGACTGACATTCCATCTAATAGATCTACCATCAATCGATTTTATCTTTTTTTCATATTTAAAACCAAAAAGGTCATTGCTTTTAGACGCATCAATAGAATAAGCGCTAAAGCTAGATAGTAGTAAGTATATAATCATTGAATTACGAAACATTCTCGTCCTTATAAACACTGCCAATATTATATCAGCAATATATATAATTATGTAACATAGGATAATTTTGATCACCTATTATTAGCAAGATCAATCACTTAAGTCTTAATAGATTATCCAAAAATAAATAATTTACTGCCAACAATACCCGAGCGCCAACCTCTACTATATTCCCTTTAAGAAAAACATAAGCTTGAAATGAAAACTATATAAATTGGATCAAAAAACCGAAAATATTATATATGAAAAATATTTTTGACTCTCTCCATACACAACTTTTTGAAACACTAAAAATGGGTCTCGCCATCTGTGACATGGAAGGGAACTTAGTTTTCATCAATAGTGCATACGCAAACTTACTTGGAAAGAGCAAAGAAGAAGTACTCAAACTTACTTATTGGGAAATAACTCCAAAAAAGTATGAACAACAAGAGCAAGAACAATTAAAGAAATTAGAAGAAACTGGAGAATATGGTCCCTATGATAAGGAATATATTCATGCCAGTGGGAAGTTAATCCCAGTAAGACTCAATGGAAAGATTATACAAATTGATGAGGTAGACTATATTTGGTCCTCGGTAGAAGATGTGACCTTTTCTAAGTCCAAAGAAGTCCTTGTTGAGCTTCAATCAAAGGGCCATTTAATAGAACATGCCTTAAACGAGATTTTTGTCTTTGATGCCCACAGCTTAAAATTTGTATATGTAAATGAAACAGCTAAGAGAAATATCGGCTACTCAACAAAAGAACTTCTTAAAATGACCCCTCTAGATATTAAACCTCAGTATAACCTTGAAAGTTTCAACGAGGCCCTAATTTCACTTCGTAATGAAAGTTCCGAGAGCATTAGCTTTGATACAATTCATCAAAGAAAGGACGGAACTAAGTACAATGTAGAAGTTAGAGTTCAAAGAGGTACCTACTCCGCTAAAGATGTCTTCATTGCATTCATTATTGATATTACAGAAAAGATCAAGATGAAATCAATTGAAGAGAAAATTATTAAAGAACTTGATAGGGCCTATACTTTTCAAACGGTCATACAAGATAATGCTGCCTATTCTATCATCGCGACGACAACTAAAGGTCTCATTACTAACTTTAATAAAATGGCACAAGAGCTTCTAGGTTATAGTGCAGAAGAGATGCTAATGAAAGAGACTCCTGCTAAGTTTCATGATATGGACGAGATCGTAGAAAAAACGAAAGAGTTTTCTAAATTAGTTGGAGAAGAATTTGAACCTGGATTTAGAACCCTTACAATCCTAAGTGATCGAGGTCTGCCAAACTCTTATGAGTGGACTTACATTCGAAAGGATGGGACTCGTGTTCCCGTTCAGCTTAATATAACTTCACTTAAGGACAAAACTGGAAAAGTTACCGGCTATCTTGGAATTGCTTATGATATTTCAGAACAAAAACAAAGAGAAAAGGAATTACGTCTTGCAAAGGAACAAGCAGAAAGGGCCGTAATAGCTAAAACCCAATTTCTAGCAAATATGTCTCACGAGATACGAACGCCACTTAATGGCATAATTGGTATGACAAATTTGCTAAAGGATTCAATTATAGACAATAAGAATCTTGAAGATATCGAAACTCTTCAACAAAGTACGAACTCCTTACTTGAAATCGTTAATGATATTCTTGATATTTCAAAAATTGAGGCAGGAAAAGTTAACCTAGAATTAAAACCATTTAATCTAAAAAAAATGATTCAAGATTTGAGAGCTATTCATGCAACAGCAAACTTGGAAAATAATAATTCCTTAAAACTAAACTATGATAAAAATATACCAAAGTATATTATTAGTGATGAACTAAGAATAAAACAAGTTCTAAATAACCTAATTAGTAACTCAACAAAATTCACAAAATCAGGAGAAATAAATTTAGAGATTGAATTAATTTCTAAGGAAGAGACCAAATGTAAAATTTGCTTCAAAATCAAAGACACCGGTATAGGTATAAAAAAGAGTGATCTCAAAAAGCTATTTCAAAACTTCTCTCAGGCAGATGCTTCAACGACGAGAAAGTTTGGAGGAACTGGCCTTGGTCTTTCAATAACAAAGAATCTTGTAGAGCTACTCGGAGGAAATATTGAGGTAGATAGTAAATATAACGTTGGGACGACTTTCTCTTTTGAACTAGAATTAGCTTATAAAAATACGGTAAAGGAACAAGATAAAGAACAAGCTCTGTCTCTTAATAGAACAGATCTCAAAGTTCTAACGGTTGATGATAATAATATAAATAGAAAGGTCGCTAGCTCAATTTTGAAGAAGATTGGACTTACTACTGATCTGGCAGTCAATGGCCAAGAGGCCTTAGAACGATTAGAGCAATCTAGTTATGATCTTATTCTAATGGATTGTCATATGCCGGTACTTGACGGCTTTGAGTCAACGAAGAAAATTCACCTCAGATATGAAGGCAAGAAAAGACCTATTATTATTGCAGTCACGGCAAGTGCTATGCAAAGTGATATCGATAAATGCTTTGCTAGTGGTATGGATGACTTTATCTCAAAACCCATACTCAAAGAGAGTCTAATTAAATCAATCAATAAATTCTTTAAGTAAGGCGAGCTTACTTTATACTTTGGTGACCTTCGCTGTTGATAAGAGTCTCACTAAGCTCGTTATACTTTAGTTTTGCTATATCTAATTTCTCTACACTGAGAGGGCAAGTTAATTCAATTCCAGTTTCTTGAGAATACTTCTCTAAGTTCTTCTTAACACTTTTTAATAATCTCTTTGTTCTAAATTTTGAGCAATTAATACCTTCATCCCAAGCATGATCCATATAATTTAACCAATCGATTGGTTTTGCTTCAACCCATTTATTATCTACACATTGAACATAAGGACCAAACTCCTCACCTAGGATATCTTCATTTTCTGAGAGGATATGATTCCAAAATCTCATACCATTAAAATTTGCGACCATATCAGCATATGAAATAACACCTGTCGTGGTCGCTCCCATAAAGCCAAATTCTGCCTTTACTCCAATATTTAAAACTTTCTCAGTTGACCAGCCTTTCTTATACTTCTTAGTAAAGTATTTAAAACCTGTTCCAAGAAAATGTTCGAATTTATCTGTTCCGACGTAATACTGACCAAATCTAATATTATGTCCTGTTGAGTCTGAAATAAACTTTGAAAGTAGACCTACGATAGGGGCCTCAAACCATCTAAAGTCTGCATAGATAGTTTCTCGAACTAGCCCTACATTCTTTTCAATTTCGTCTGTTGCAATGATCCAAGGAGTAAGTTGACCAAAGACATGGTTTCTAAAATTCTTCCTAAGTGACTTATAAAGAACTTTTTCGTTACAACCCTTGCCTTTACTATTTGCTCTATTTAGAGAGTCTTTTAAAAAGAAATGAGTTTTTTCGTTGATGGCATCTCTTGAGTCCTTAAGCTTATTTTCTCTTTTTAGAAAACTATCAACTTCACTTGCATAGACACTTGAGATAACACAAAACAATAGAACAATGACCTTTCTCACAACAACTCTCTTTCATTAAATTATAAAAAAGAGTTTATATCAAAGTATCTACGCAAAAATAACGCATCATGTAAAAAAGATAGGCTATTTTCTAAACTTCTTGCGATCTTTCACCTCTTTAGGTGCAGAGTTTTTATCAGCATAGGACTCATTGAAAGTCTTCGGCTCACGTTTAGCTATCGCCTCTGGGGACTTTTCTCTAGCTTCACGTCTTACTCTGGCCTCTTCTCTAAGCTTAGCGTCTCTTTCATGATCGATATGGTCAGTTCTAAACTCACGAGGTCTTTTTCCACCACCAAGCTTCTTCTTAGGGTTCCCTTCAGAGTCTTTTTCCCAGTGCTTGTGCCAACCATCATCTGTAGTTTGTTTAGCAAGGTATTTTTCCTGCCTTTCATTTTTGATTTCTTCGACTTGTTCCTTGCTTCTTACACGAACTGCCTTTGGCTTTGACTTTGAAGCGGAGAAAGCTGAAGTTTTTGCCTTGAGTTTTTGTTCATCACTAGACTTGTCATGAGCTGAGAGATCAATTGTAATGTCACCAGTTAATTTAGTCTGACAAGCAAGTCTCTCTTTAGTAATGTGAAATACATTTCCAATAAGTTGTAACTCATCAAACTCAGGAGGAGTCACCTCATCAACTCCGACCAAAACCTTAACAATACAATCACTACAGGTAGCATGTCCGCCGCAAGAAGACTTTACATAAACACCAGCTTCTCTAAGTGCAGTGAGAAGAGATTCTTCTTTATTAACTTCTATTACTTTTCCCGTAGGCTCAAGCGTAACTTTATACATAACTTCCTCTAGACGTGTTTACTTAGCTTCTTCTCGATTTTTTCAAGAATTTTCTTTTTCAAGGGACGAAGTAGCATAGATAACTTTAAATTCACATCACATTTACTATCATCAAACTCTAAAGTTAGAGTAAATCCCTTGCCAGTTGCTTCCATAATACCGCTGGCCTCATCATAATTAATCTCGGCCTTTACATTAAACTTATCAACATACTCAGGAGTAATCTGGGCCTTTGCTAAGGCAAAAGCGTCTTGCTGAGTACTTGCAATTTTATAAGATACAGATAAATCCATTTTTCTCTCCTTATACGAAAACTTATTAAACTAGTTTACACCAGTTGAGCCAAATCCGCCTGCGCCTCTTTGTGTTTCACTTAATTTATCACTAAGTTCAAAACTTGCTTGAGTCACTGGGGCCAAAACCATCTGGGCAATACGGTCACCATGGTTTATCACAGCATCTTCATTTCCAAAATTTCCAATTATTACTTTTAACTCTCCTCTATAGTCTGAGTCAATCGTCCCTGGACTGTTTACAATCAATAAATTTGTTTTAAGACTCAATCCAGACCTTGGGCGCACTTGAATTTCATAACCCACTGGAATCTCGTAAGAGAGGCCAGTTGGTACTAAAACCCTCGCTCCTGCAGCGATCTCCAAAGACTCACCTTTACCTAGACATGCTCTCAAATCGGCTCCAGCGGCCCCTTCTGTCTCGTAGCTAGGCAGTGCTAGCGAGTCGTCAAAGTTATCTAATTTAAGAATTTTTACACCAACTTTGTTTACCATTTTCACTCCGAACAAAAAAAGAGGGAATACATAAGTATTCCCTCCATCTAAATTGAAATTTACTTTATTTAATTAAGCTTTCTTTTCAACTGGCTTAACAGCTTTTGCAGAAAGTTTAAGTCTACCCATTCTATCAACTTCAATAACTTTAACAGCAACAGTGTCACCTTCGCTTAGATATTCGTTAACATCTTTAACTCTATCATCAGCAAGTTCTGAAATATGAACAAGACCAGATACACCTGGAATAATATCAACAAATGCACCGTATTCTTTTATTGTTACAACTTTTGCTTGGTAAACAGATCCAACTTCTGGACCATTGATTTGTAAATCAATTGAAGCAACACAGTTATTAAGAACTTCTGTATCAGATCCAAGAACTTTTACTAAACCTTCTTCAGTAATCTCAACCATTACGTCGAAATCTTCTTGAAGCTTTTTAATATTCTTACCACCTGGACCAATTAGAGCTCCAATCTTATCAACAGCAATATTAGTTGTTACAATTCTTGGTACACCATCTTTAAACTCAGCTCTTTTAGAAGAGATTGTTTTTGCCATCTCTCCAAGAATATGAAGTCTACCTTCTTTAGCTTGTTCAATTGATTTTTCAACGATTTCACGAGTAAGACCAGTGATCTTGATATCCATTTGAATTGCAGTAATACCTTCAGCAGTACCAGCAACTTTAAAGTCCATATCACCTAAGTGATCTTCGTCACCAAGAATATCTGTTAGTACCTTAAATCTATCACCATCAGTAATTAAGCCCATTGCAATACCAGCAACTGGGGCCTTAACAGGAACACCAGCATCCATAAGTGCCATAGAAGCAGAACAAACTGATCCCATTGAACTTGAACCATTAGATTCCATAACTTCACAAACTACTCTTGTAGTATAAGCGAAGTCTTCTTGAGATGGCATAACTGCTTTAACAGCTCTTTCAGCTAGGTTACCGTGACCAAGTTCACGACGTCCAACACCTCTAACACCTCTTGCCTCACCTACTGAATAAGGAGGGAAGTTGTAGTGAAGGTAGAATTTTTCAAAAGTCGTTCCTCTGATAGAATCTTCCATCTTCTCACCAACTTTACCACCAATAGTAACAGCGGCCATTACCTGAGTTTCACCTCTAGTAAATAGTGAAGACCCGTGAACATTAGCTAGAATATTTGCTTCAGTTTCGATTTCACGAACTTCGGCCATTCCTCTTCCTGCAATACGTTTTTCTTCATCAAGAATATCGGCTCTCATCATTTCATAAAGTAGTTCATCAACTGCTTTATATGCTTCTTTTCCAAAGCTATCATTTTCAGTTAATCCAAAAGACTCTGGAGAAGCGGCCATTGCAGCTTTAACTTCAGCTTCAATTGATTTTGTAACTTTCTGTCTCTCCATTTTATCAATAGTAGAGATAGACTTTCTTGCATGAGAAGCGAAGTCACTTCTCATTTTTGCCATCATAGTTTCATTAGCAGCAGAAGAGATGAATTCTCTCTTTGGCTTACCAATTTCTTCTCTCATAGTATTTAATAATTTTACGTATTCTTTAATGTGATCGTGTCCAAAGTAGATTGCTTCTAGAACATCTTTTTCTGGAACAATATTAGCTTCACCTTCAACCATTAAGATAGCATCAGAAGAAGCAGCAACTGCAATTTCTAGATCTGATTCTGCCCATTGTGAATGAGTTGGGTTAAGAACGAATTCCCCAGCAATTCTACCAACCTTACAAGTACCAATTGGTCCATTGAAAGGAATATCAGAAATTGTTAGTGCAGCAGAAGCTCCAAGTCCAGCTAGAACTTCAGCATCACCTTCTTCACCGTATGAAAGAACAGTACAAGACACAAC
This sequence comes from Halobacteriovorax sp. HLS, assembly GCF_004006665.1. Lineage (NCBI taxonomy): Bacteria > Pseudomonadati > Bdellovibrionota > Bacteriovoracia > Bacteriovoracales > Halobacteriovoraceae > Halobacteriovorax > Halobacteriovorax sp. HLS. The sequence continues at coordinate 256,126 of NZ_QOCL01000003.1, read as the reverse complement.
AGTGTCGAACATATATCCATTTGGAAAAAGAGGTCTTAAAGGTCTATCAATTAGACGTGCATTTAAAGTTTCAGATGTAGCTGGTCTACCTTCTCTTTTTAAGAATCCACCAACAAACTTTCCAGCTGCATAGAACTTCTCTGTATACTCTACTAGAAGAGGAAAGAAATCCTGACCATCTTTTACTTCCGTAGCAGAACAAACTGTTACAAGAACTTGTGTACCATTACATGATACTAGAACAGAACCATCTGCTTGTTTAGCAAATCGTCCAGTTTCAACGGTAACTTCCTTACCACCATAGTTTAACGAGTAAACTTTTTTATTGTTTAACATAAACATACTCCATACCTTCTAATAGAAATTAGAGGCGAAAAAATTATAGGAAGTTTTTTGAGGTGGAAATTTAAAAGATATTTCAAATAGTAGAGTTATGTGCGCCAATATTTCAAATATCCTCTAATTTCCTTGCGCCAAAAATCCTTCCAGGGATTATTAATATTTTAAGGGTAAAAAAATAAAAGGGGAACACTTTGGCTCCCCTTTTTTAACTTTTTTTTTACTTTCTTAGTCCAAGCTTCTTAATAAGAGTCTTGTACTTATCTTGGTCTTGCTTAAGCGCATATCTTAATAGCGCCTTTCTAGAACCAATCATCTTTAGAAGACCACGGTTTGAGTGGTAATCATGGATGTGAGTTGCAAAGTGAGTCTTAAGTGCATTAATGTTGTGAGTAAGAAGTGCTACTTGTACGAAAGCATTTCCTGAGTCATTAGCACCTTTTCCAAATTCTGTACCGTATTCAGATACGATAGACTTCTTTTGTTCAGTAGTTAACATTTTATTCTCCTGTTCCAAAATCCCAGTGATAATCTTATTATTAAGACCGAGAAAGAGGTAATATTCTTATGGGCGCAATTTATCTAATAAACTCAGACATGTAAACCTTTAAATTCTTTAAAAGACGCTCTTCGATCTGGCGAATTCTCTCTCTTGACACGCCGTACTGATCCGCAATGGCTTGCAAAGAGAGTGGAACCTCACTAAGTAGCCGATTTTTAAAGATTTCTTGGTCTCGCTGCTTAAGGCCAGAGACGAAGTCTTTAAGGTTATTTTGTAAGATCTCCAGACTTTGAGCGTCTGAAATTTGTTCAGAGATATCTTGCGCAGAGTCATCCTCTAGAATATCCGAAAGTCTTGAAGCTCCAGAATCATCACTTAGAGGTGTGTCTAAACTAACCTCACCACCGCTAGAGCTTAGTCTCTTATCCATTAAGGTTACGGCCTTTTGAGAAACTCCAAGGTTTTCAGAAATTCTCTTGGCATCTGGTTCAATTCCAAGCTTGGCCAGTCTGTCTTTCTCTTTTAGAAGATTATAAAATAGCTTCTTCTGTTCGTTGGTTGTTCCTATTTTTACCAATCTGAAGTTGTCTAAAATATATTTAAGAATATAAGAGCGAATCCACCAACTTGAGTAGTAAGAAAGCTTGGCCCCTTTATCAGGATCATATTTAGATACGGCCTTCATCAAGCCAACATTCCCCTCTTGAATAAGATCCATAACATTCTGAAAAGCACTCTTGTATTCCATCGCAATTTTAACGACAAGTCTTAAGTTTGCAGTTACAAGCTTCTTAGCGATTTCAATATCACCAGTTTCAACAAGTTTTTGTGTAAGTTCTTTTTCCTCTTCAATAGTCAATAAGTCATACTGTGCAATTTCTTTTAAATAGAGGGATAAAGGGTCATTAGGACCAGATTTATAGGTATCTAGCTCTCTTGATGGCGCTAGAATTGGTAGTAGAATATCGTCTAAATTTTCTTGATCAGAATGGTCTACAACGATTTCAATATCGTCCAAGGCCTTTTGCTGTGCCTGCTCTAACTCCCGATCTAAGATCTCGGGAGAGAGCACCTTCTTATCACCTGTAGAATTTTTCTTAGAATCATTCATTTCAATTGCTCATAAGTTTCAGATCAAGCTAAATTATCACATATTACCTTGATCATCTACCTCTTTAAGCTTGAACAATTTATTCTCTCGAGCGGTTTTTTCCTGATTTTCTTTAACTCTATACTCATAGCGTAAGTACTTGAGTGCATAGGGAGCAAAATTGATAATTACTGGTATATTCTTAATTCCTTTATCATTATCTAAAAAGTATCGCCCTTGGTAATTTGAAATTTGCTCCAAAATCTCATTACGAATAATAACATCTAAATCTCCTTCCCACGGACTTACAGGAAATTTCTTTTTAACTTCATCAACAATTGGCTTAATTCGAACCTGCAATTTATAAAAGAGGTCATCTCGTCTTTTAGTATCTCTAGGGTCTAGTTTGATCCACTCTCTTCTGGCCCAATTAAGAAATTTATTAGAGATAGGAATGTCAAACTTAGTCGAAATTTTTCCAAGCATTTGATTTGCTCTATCTATTTCACCTAAGTTGACATCAAACACGACTTTAAAATCATCATGGTAATTCTTGTAATAAAGACTTCTATCAACCAGCTCCATCGTAAGTGGTTCTTCGTAGAATACTTCACCTTTAAATTGATCTATTTGATTTTGGGCCCAATTATCCCATGTTTCATCAACATTAAATCGTAAGAAATCCTGTGCTGTTTTAAAATTATTTGCCCTAACAAAGAAGGCAGGAATACCTGTTTGAAGAGCAATGAACTGAGAGATCAGAAAGTTCTCTTCATCAAAAGTCATAGATTTAATATCTTTTTCAATCTTCTTAGCTTGATTCTTTATGGTGTAATCAATATCTCTTATCTCGTTACAATAAAGTCTCGAAAGATCATTTTCAAGAGTCTTATGACCAATAGATATAGGAAATTTCTTTTGAAATTTTTCTCTATCAACCTTTCGACATATAAGTCCTTCACAAAGAACATTAACTGTTTGCTGCTGCTTCTTTTTTAAGATTTTTCGACTAGAAGGCTCCCAATCAAGTAGCTGTGCACTCAATTGTCTAGAAAGCATTGCGAATATAACAGGGTGTTTTAAAAATGGAACCATTAGTCTGAGGTTTTCAATATCTCCGCCCCAGCTGCAAAAGCTCTTGAACATTTTTATGGTCTTCAAAAATTCTCTTTCTTTTGCATCATCTTGACTAACCATCGTCGACATTTTCTTAGGAAATAGTGGATTATCACTCACGCTTGGCAGCGGAAAGCTAGTTTCTGAGTTAAATTTTGATAGTAGATTCTTTTTCAATTGTTTAACAGAGATAATACTTAAATTACGTGAACAGTAATTTCCGACCAATCCATCTACAAGGTTATTATACTCTTCATTTGTAAACTCAAAGTACTTTGCATACTGAGGAATTGCTCTAATTGATATATCTAGTCCGATATACTGAAGTGTTGCGTAAATACTTCTCTTAACTTGATCTCTTTGCCATAGGGTTGCATATGAAATTTTCTGTCTTTCTTTACACGAATTCTTTAAATTCTTCCCCTCTTCGTAGTATCCACGATAGATCGACAACTGCCTCTTAAAAGCCAAATTTCCTTCCAGTTCCGTTTTCTTTAAAAATAAATAATCAAAAGGATCCTTATCTTCTTGGGAATATTTCTGCGTAAAATCACCTAAGAGAATACTCTCAAGAGGAACCAATGCCATCACATTGCTAGCGCATAAGAGAATGAGAAAAATTGTCCACATTTTGAACATATTGGGCCTCTAGTTTGTTTCTACTTAAGATATCGGATGCAAATGTCGAAAAGTTAAGTACATGAAAGTATTAATGATTGCATTCATTCTCACCTGCCTATTTTTGCCTAGCTCTTGGTCAGCTCCTCCTATTATTGATGTTAGTAAACTAAAGGAATTGGACGTTGACTGGGAACTGCTTAGTGAATTAGAGATCAAAGAACTTAATCAAGAAAATGACAAAGACAAGAGATTAAAAAATATTGAACTACTTATCAAAGCGAAGCAGTTCATTATAGTTGGAGATATTGAGGCAGCGGAGTTTTACTTAAATCGCGTGCAAGAAACAAACAAAGGTATAGAGTTTATTAAAACAAGATATCTTGCTCTTATCGCCTTTATAAGTGAGGACTATAAAAGATCTCAATCTTTACTTAGTCCTAGTAAGTATAATGAGAATAAGTATTATAAAAATATCTGTGTAATGAAAATTATCAATTCTCTTTCTCTAAATGATAAAAGACAGCTATACTATGACTTAGATAATTGCACCAAGATAACTTTAAACTACACCAATAACGATCACTTCTGGCTCAACAATTTATACAACTTAGAATTTAACAGAAAAGAGACATTCAAAGGTTCTACCCTTTCAGATAGTCTCTACGTATTACAAAACCAAGAATTTACAAGAATATGGCTAAAGAGTGGTCTCTATGTAAATAAAGAAGGACTTCTACTAAATCTGATCAAATCACTTCCTGAGAGTTATTATCGATCAAAGCGAATACGAGAGCTGATAGGCCTACTGTACTTTAGAACTGGAGATCAAGAGAAAGCGATTTCATTCATTGAGGATATAGAGAGTGCCAATTCAGAAAATATGAAAGGTAATTATAATCTAAGACAAAAGAAATATGAACTTGCCTTTGGTCACTATCAGCTGGCCCTTATGAAAAAGAAGAACTCACTAAATGCACTCGAGAGATCTCTTCCTCTTGTTTGGAAGTTATCTCAATGGGATAAAGGATATGACCTACTTGATCGACTAATAAAGCCTGATCTACAGGAGAGAAAGAAGATCACTCTTAGCTCTGTCTTTAAGTTAAAACAAGAAAGATATAAAGAATCACAAAAAGAATTGGATATTCTGAATATATTATTTAAAGAGCAAATTCCATTAGAGCTAGAGCAAATGATGACTTACGTAGGTCTTAGATTACATAATGTCGATCAATATGAAAGATACTCTGCCGATTCTTGCAAGGCAATGGATGGTGTGGGTTGTTGGGTTCTAATGCAGTCACTTTCTTGGGAAAATATTGGAAAAACAATTGATAGAGATGACACAATTCAGAGTGAAAAAGAATCTATTGATACATTAAAAAATAAAGTTAGAATTTCTAAAATTGAAGAAATCCCTAGCGTCGATCAAGATGATATAGAAGAGTTAGACAGCCAGCTCGTTAGAATTACTCCAGGTGTTGATTAACAACTAGAGTACGTATCCAATCTCAAGTCCAAGGGCCGAATTAATTATCTCATTGGTTGCACTAAAGTTAGTTCCTGAAATATCATGCTTTGAAGATTTCGCACTGAAATCAAGCTTCGTCCACCAATTTCTCTTTACCCAATACCTAGCACCAAGGCCAGCTGATGCACCTAGGCCGCTTTCAAAGTCAACATCCCTAGCAGTTTTCTTTAAGCTATATGTTAAACCTAATCTCAAATCTAGATCATATCTTCTAGACTTAACAAAGAACCACTGACCAGTAAAATCAATTACAGGAACTGTCACTTTTCTTAAATCATAACTCGTTATACTGCCCGACGTTGAGGAAGCTGTTATAAAATTCTGATTCAGTCCTATACTTGAGCTAAGATTAAAACGATGGTTAATATATCGTCGTACACCTAATTCCATCCCATACAAAGAAGAAGTTGCTTGATTAAACTCTCCGAGCTCCGCACCATTAAAACGGATACGGCGATAGCTGATATTTGTGATAGGTTGCCATTTCCCACCAGAAGAGTGATCCCAACGCAATACAATCCCCTTCCCATCAGTTTTTAAATCACGAGAGTTCACTTGAGGACTATCATAAAGTTTTAATGTTGAGCCAATTCCATCAACTTTTAGAGCAATACTATTTTTAGAAAAAAGTTCCAATTGATTATAGTATTTTTCAATCTTCTTCCTATCCATTTTTTTCAAAACTACTTTCTTATCAATAATATTGTTTAGAATGAGGGCCTGAGTCTTTTTGCTCTTAAGCTCTTGAGGTGATTGATTCTTAGTTCTTTGTGCTACGAAACCTTTTTGAGAATCTAAGACAAGACCTTGTGGCGCGATGTACTGCCCTGTCGCTAGATCGAAATTTCCAACTTTTTGAGCAATATAAACTTTTTTAGTATTTGAAAACTGAGATGTTTTTTCAGGTGGTATATACAGACCAGTCTTTACATCAATGAAACCACCTGACTTTTGAGCATATGCTCCCGTATCAGAGTTATAGACACCTTCTGAAGGTGTATCTGAGACAATTGGCTCCAAAAAGTTTTTCTTAGTTTCCAGTGCATTTAACTTACTTGGCCTTAATGTCTTTCTATCAACATCTTGTAAATCTACATTAGAATAAAGTGCATTTAACTGTGAAGGAGAGATATTTACTGGCAAGGTTGCCTTGTCAACACTATCAAGTGCTCCAGAGAATTGCCCTGTTTTAACAACAACTGCATTTTTGTCTGCCAAAGCATCTTCCATAGCAATATGTAGATTATTCTTTATTCTAATAGATGAAGACTTACTAAGTTTATTTGAAGAAATATTATCAACGACTTCTTCATAGTTTAAATCCTTACTCCCTACAGAGTCGATTTTAGCAATGGCCACCTCACCATTATACGTAAGTAAATTCGTTATATTATTTTCTGGATTATAAATTGTTTGAAACTCAGTTCCACGAACTCCTAGTGCAGCAGACTTTGTTTTTACTAAGAACTTATGATTCTTCGTTTTTTCTGCTGAGGCCCCATTAATCTTAGATCTCATTTGCCCTTTTAAAAGAGTTAAAATACCACTACCTGCTTGATTCATTTTAGAAACGACAACTTTACCATTAGGGCCAAGGGAGATATTTGATCCATCAAAGAATTCTATTCGAACAAAACTCTTATCTCTAGTAACAATAGAAGTGTCTTCGACAAGCTGGTCTCCAAACTTCAACTTAACAGCGCTGACTTTTCCCGGAACAAGCTGAGTGGCCTCGCCTCTTAATTTAACAATTTTTGCAATATATGTTTTAGCGAAACAGTTTTGTGATAATGAAAATGTTGAGATAAAGAGAATAAGCTGAAATAAAAATTTCATTAAGAATCCAAGGAAAATATTAATTACTAATATTTTCCTTCAAAGACTTATTCTCGTCAATAATAGATTCTATTTAACTTCTTTTAATTCATTACCATCGTATGAGTAAAATACTTCTTTTTCTTCAACGATAGTCTTGATGTTTACAGGTCTTTTCCATATAAGATAGATATTTCTCATCGTTGCCGTTGCAAAGTTCATATCAAGATCAACTCCTCTATGAACGTGGCGCAACAAGAGTTCACTTCTATTATTATGATTACTAGATTCAATCTCTATCAATGGTTGACCAAAATTAGAAAGTTGATTTAATAGCTTTTCTTTAATTTCTTTAAACTCTCTAGAGTCAATTTCATTACGACCAGTTCTTGGGTTAAACTTGTAAGTGAATATTTGCTGTCTATCGCAAAACTCCTCTGTAAAGTACTCATCTAGAAATGTAATATCATTATGAGATTTTCTTACTTCAAAAATTTTCTCTCTTCCAAGACCAAGTTTCTTATCCCAATTGTGCTTCTTATTCATGTCAGTACAGTCTTGGTATTCTTTCCCAAACTTTCCCGTATCCCAACGATGTTCAATATCTCTAAAGAGCTCAATACCAATTTTATAAGGATTGATATTCTTTGGACTCATGGCCATCACCCCAGAGTGAACATCTGCAAAGTCAATAATCTCACTAGACTTCAAGGCCTTTTCAGTCATGATTTTAGAGTGCCAATAGCTTGCCCACCCTTCATTCATTATCTTAGTCATACGTTGTGGTAGAAAATAATAAGCTTCTTCTCTTAGGCAACCAATAATATCCGCCTGCCAATCTTCTAGTGGTGCGTTCTGCATAAGGAACTTCATAATGTCACGAGTTCCATCTACATTTTCATCAATCGCTTTATAATCAAAATCTCCAACAACTTCGTCACCCGTTAGATCATCTGAAAACTCATTTCTTTTCTTTGAACGCATAAATGACTTAAGAGCAGTTGAACGACCATCATCGTCATCTCCACGTAAAGCTTCTTCAACAGCAGTTTTCTCTAACTCTTCTCTCTTTCTTCTAACTTCAGCTGTTTCAAATAGAACATTCACATCTAAGAGGTTTTCAAGAGATAAGGCAGCATCAATAAAGCTTTCAACCTTATCTTGCCCATGACGGTTCATATACTTTCTAATCTTAGTCCCATGATTTGCCATTACATCCATCATGCGCTTATCAGTAGTTCTGAACCATGCATTATTTTTAAAGAAGTCAGCATGCCCATAAACATGCGCCATAACAAGTTTTTGATCAACGATTCTATTAGAACTTAATAGATAGGCGTAACAAGGATCAGTGTTAATAACCAACTCATAAATTTTTTGGAAACCATAAGTATTTCCTTTTGAGAGCTGATCATAGTCCATCCCAAATTTCCAGTGGGGATACCTAGAAGGGAAACCGCCCTGAGCGGCAAGAATACAAATAGTATCGTAATTACACACTTCAAATACTACTGGATAATAAGTTAATCCAAAATTGATCGCATATTGTTCAATTTCTTCTTTTAAGCGAAGTAATTCGCCAGACAAGGCCTTTGTTCTATTCATCTATTTCCCCTTCCCTAGAAAGTCTTTAATAGAATCTAGTATCGCTTCTTTATTTTTTATTTTACTGAGAATGACATCATCATTATCAGTTCCATACTTTTGGTCTAAATCTTTATAAAACTGACCCGAACCGTAACGACTCTCAACTTGTCCATAACAAAAAACATTTGAGTTTGGTAAAATATCATTATCTAAAATATCTAAACAAAGTTTTGTATCATCGGTTGACCAATTATCTCCATCAGAAAAATGAAAAGGATATATATTCCACTCACTTGAATTATAATCAGCATCGATAATTTCTTTACATAATTTGAAAGCAGATGAAATCAATGTTCCACCACTTTCACGTGTTCTAAAGAAAACATCCTCATCAACTTCCTTAGCTGTAGCATCATGAATAATATATCGAACTTCAATATCTTTATACTGAGACTTCAACCATAAATTGATCCAAAAACTCTCTGTTCTTACAATTTCTTTTTGTTCATCACCCATAGATCCTGATACATCCATCATATAGATAACAACAGCTGAGTTCTCATATGTTACAGTAGTATTTGCAGCTCGGTAGCGCATGTCACTTTTAATCGGAACAACAACAGGATTATTAAAATCGTAGTTCCCTGTGGCAACTTGTCTTTTAAGGGCTTCACGATACGATCTCTTATAATGCTTCAGAGAGTTGGGGCCAACTGTACCTATAGAAGTATACTTGTTAGTAGTAGACTCCATACTCTTCTTACCCTTAGGCTCAATATTTGGAAGCTCTAACTCCTCCCCAAGAATGCTTGCTAGCTCCTCAATGCTAAGTTCAACCTCAAGCTCTTTCTTACCTTCACCCTCACCGGCCTCACCTTGACCAGGTTCACCTTCGCCTGGTTGTCCATCTACAGGATCACCTTGCTGACCGTCACCTTGTCCAGTTCCACCTTCTTGCTTTCCACCAAATTTAAATCTTGGAGTTTCAATTTGGGGCATAGGAACTTTAAAAACTTCCTTTCCCTTTGGGATGGGCATTTCCCCACCAGAGACGTATTTTTTTAGGTTCTCGCGAATACGACCTTTAACAATTTTTCTAAATCTAGCGTGATCACGTTTTACAGGATGATCCATGGAGTCTCCTAGTGGGAGTTATGAGCGACCAGAAATCTGGTCGCTTATAATTTTATGACTTGGCCGAGTCACCTTTTGCAAAGATACTGGCCACATAATTAAGGGCATCTGTTGCTGATATTTCACAGTATCCATAACTCTTAATTAGTCTTGATTTGATAACTTCAATTTTCTCTTGTGTCTCTTTGTCCACAACTTTTGAAACTATGCTTGATAACTTGATTGAATCTTTTTGATCTTCAAATAACTTAAGCTCTAGAGCTCTATGAAGTCTCTCATTCATTTTATAATCAAATTGCTTTCCTTCGATTGCAAGTGCACCAATATAGTTCATGATCTCACGTCTAAAATCATCTTTTCTTGATTCAGCGATATCAATTTTATCCTCGATACTTCTCATGAATCTTTCATCAGAGTCTTCTAGTTTGTTAGTGTACTTATTTCTAACTTTTTCTTTTTGAGTATAGGCCTTTACGTTATCAATGTAGTTCGAACATAGAGTTTCAATTGCACTTTCATCAAGGCAGATGGCCTTTTGAACGTCATTTTTAACGATATCTTCATACTCTTGTCTCGTAACAGCAAGCATCTCTCTGTAATGATCTAATTGATCAGAACTATTGATTAAACTATGATGCTTTAATCCTGACTCAAGCTCATTAAAGATCATAAATGGATTTAAAGAACCAGTATGTCCGTACTTAACTAAAGCATTTGATAATTTATCCTGAATATATCTAGGAGAAATACCTTCTAAACCTTCTCTAACAGCTTCTTTTCTAAGCTCTTTAACATTCTCTTCATTATAACCTGGCAATGTTTTACCATTATACAATTTTAGTTTTTGAATCTTCGTTAAATCAGCTTTCTTAGGTTCCTCCATTCTTGTTAGTACGGCCCACATTGCGGCCATCTCTAAAGTATGAGGTGCAATATGAACATGAGGAATTTTTTCAGCATTAAAATCTCTTTCGTAGATTTTAACTTCATTATCTAGTCTTGTAATATAAGGGACATCAATCTTTACAGTTCTATCTCTAAGGGCTTCCATAAACTCATTATTTTGAAGCTTTCTAAATTCAGGCTCATTTGTGTGACCAAGAATAACTTCATCAATATCAGTTTGTGCAAATTTCTTAGGCTTAATAGAATGTTCCTGAGATGCTCCAAGAAGATCATATAAGAAAGCAACATCAAGCTTTAACATTTCGATAAATTCAACAATACCTCTATTGGCAATATTAAATTCTCCATCAAAGTTAAAAGCTCTAGGATCAGAATCCGAACCATATTGAGCAATTTTTCTATAATTGATATCACCTGTTAATTCAGTCGAATCTTGGTTTTTCTCATCTTTTGGCTGGAACGTACCAATACCAATTCTATCTTTTTCAGAAAGAACTAATCTCTTAATTCTTACGTGATTTTCCATCACCTTCATCCAGTCACCGTTATACTTAATCATATATTGATTTAGAATATATCTATCAGCTGGATTTACTTCGCCTTTAACACTTATTTTTAATTCACCGTCTTTTCGACCTTTATTAAAGTCTTCGAAGAACTGCTTTCTTACTTCGACAGGAATTAGTTTGAACGGTTCTTCATGCATTGGTGAAGGAAATATTTTTTGACCACCAAGAATGTCTGATTCATTTTCATCATACCATTCGAAAGTAAACATTCTTCCATCGTCAGTTTTAGAATAATGCTCTAAACCTTTTTTAAGATTTCTAGCAATCGATGACTTTGCTGACCCAACTGGACCATGAAGTAAAAGAACTCTTTTTTCAGTACCATAACCAGAAGATGCTGCCTTAAAGAAGTTTACAAACTTCATCAAATGAACGTCTATTCCAAATACAGCGTCCTTACCATTATTGATAGGATCATCAAAAAAGTGATATCTAACAATATCCTTTTTGTATTCAGTGTAATTAGAAGTTCCAAAAGACATAATCATATCGTGAACACGTTGAAATGCATTTCTGGCGACACGAGGATCTTCTGAAACAATGTTTAAATAATCTTGAAAAGAACCACTCCAAGTTAAATGAGTGAAGTCCTCAATCTTGTAGTTGTTCTGCATGAAATCTTTGATGTTTATTTGGGCCATAATTTACTCCCATCCTTAGAAATTGGGTCCAATCTTATTTATATTATATCCCTAGCTTGCACTTAAGTGAAAGAATTATATTGAGAAATTACAAGAATTTACATAGTGCTAACTTGACCCCAGCACTCTGGTATATTTTTGTATGTCATTGATTTCCTATCAACTAAAATTTGACAAATATTTTGAACCTTTTAGAATTTAACTAATACTTAATTATTTAGGAGTTTTTTAATGGGTCTAATTTCTTCAGGACTAACTGATATTGGTAGAAAGAGAAAAACCAATCAAGATTCAATTTATCTAAACCCAGAGAAGAACTTATTTGTTGTAGCTGATGGTATGGGTGGTCATAATGGAGGTGATATTGCTTCTCAAATGGCCGTTGAATGCATTCCAGAGTTTATGCTACAGAACTTAGACAAAGATCCTAAAAATATTTTTCCTCAATCTGTTCAACACGCGAATAAGAAAATTAAAGAACGATCAATGCAAGATCAACTACTCCATGGAATGGGTACGACAGTTGTTGGATTCTATTTTAAAGCAGACACACTTTATATTTCTAATGTTGGAGATTCTAGAGCTTATTTAGTGAATAGAAATAAACTCTACCAAATGTCTAAAGACCACTCTCTTGTACAAGAGAAACTTAATCTAGGGATATATAACAGAGATCAGGCAGCAGCGGATCCGCAAAAGAATGTCCTTGTTCGAACAGTTGGTTTTGAAGATGATATTGAGATTGATTTATTTACATATAAAGTAAGTAAGAATGATATTTTTCTCATTTGCTCTGATGGACTTCATGGAAAAGTCTCAGATGCTGACATTCTTTATATAATTAATAAGTATATACCGGACCCGGCTAAAGCTACGGCAGAATCAGTACAGCAAACGGCCACGACACTTGTTGCTCAGGCAAATGCCAATGGTGGTAACGATAATATTTCAGTAATTGTTGTGGTTGCTCAATAAAAGTGATCAATGATCATCTTGTTTAGATCATATTGAGCAATACCCGAATTAAGAATATTAAGATATTTTTCGTAGTCAGGATATTTCTTAGAAATAATCATATAAACATCAAATGATGGCCACGGACCATTTGAAAGAACATAATCTTCAAGACCTACCACATTACTCTCTCTGGCCAAATAATTCCAAGATGTTTTTTCAAAAACGATGATGTCTAGGCTTCGACTAGAGATTTTTGAAACAAGTTCTTTTGCACCACGAACTGTTTCTAGGTTTAGCTTTGGAACGGCCTTTACCTGGTTATAAACTAAATCAGAAGTTAGAATCCCAATTTTAAACTTACTAAGCCCTTCGTAGGTTTGAAAATTTACTCCCTTTGTATCAAGACCTTTGCGATGAATGAATACGTACTGGGCCGTTAAAAGAGAATTACTATAGACAACATCAGTACTGCGGGAGCTATTTTTAAGAAATGGAAATACACCGAAGTATTTCCCTGAGTCAATCAAATCCCCCTGAAGTGCACCCCTTCTATGAGAGCTAATTGCAGTATCTACTCCACCTTTTTTAAAAATATAATCAACAAAGAAGCCTATTAAACCATTACCTTTAAAGGTAGTTGATACAAATGGTGGAAACTCATGAATTCCAAGTGGTAAAGAAGCCGAGTATGAATTAAGCGTGAAAAGAAATAGTAGGGAAATTCCAATTTTGAACATAAAAAAATCCGTATAATGTTATCGATTTAATCTATTTCACCATCAATTATTGCTATTAGCAAATCATTTTCATTTGATTTATCCTTTATATAGGAGGTAAGTATGAACAAAATAGTGAAATTTACAAAACCCAATTGTCCTCACTGCGTGATCTTTGAACCTATCTTTAAAGAAGAAATTAAAAAGTTTAAAGATGAGCTGGAAATATTTGAAGTTGACTTGTCCCAGGCCCCGCACTTAATTGAGGTATTTAATGTTAAGGGAGTCCCAAGCTTATACAAGTTTAATTCAGAAGACTTTAAAGACTTCTCAAATATTGAGCAACTCGTTATTGGTCACAGCCATCAGGGATATAATGAACTAAGTTCAAGTTTAAACGATCTCGTTAAGTAGTTTTTTATTTAAGTTTGATTATTTTTTTCATATACTTCGTAGTTATGAAAATAATATATCTGATAATTCTACCACTGCTAATGATAATGACCTCTTGTTCTGTTGGACAGGACAAGAAGTTCAATATTTTAAATAATGACATTATAAACACTGATGTACTCAGTTCTATACCTACCGAGAAAGTAAGTTATAATAAGAAAGTGAGACCTATCTTAGACAACAGGTGTGTAGTTTGTCACGGTTGCTATGATGCTCCTTGCCAGCTAAAGCTCTCCAGCATGGAAGGAATAAAAAGAGGTGCTACCAAGGAAGTTGTATACGATGGAGCACGCATTACAGCAGTTCCCCCAACAAGACTTGAAGTCGATCATAAGTCTACAAAACAGTGGAGAGACAATAAATTCTTTCCGATTGTCAATGAAGGTCCTGTAGAAAGAGTTGAAGACAACTTAGAAAACTCCCTACTCTATAAGTTTTTACAACTCAAACAAATTTACCCTCAACCAAGATCTGGACTGATCTCTTATGAGATAGACACTTCTATTTCACGTGAGCAATATTGCACAGAGCGAGAGGACTTCGACGACTTTGCAAGTAAGCACAAAGCTCTTGGAATGCCTTTTGCTATGCCAAACCTAACCCATGACGAATTCTTCACTCTAGGACACTGGATCGCCCAAGGAAGTCATGGGGATGATTCTAAAGATGAAGACCAATCCACTCTGAGTCAAATTAGAAAGTTTGAGAAATTTCTAAATAATAAAGACCTTAAACATAGACTTGTCGCTAGATATATTTATGAACATCTCTTTCTTGGTCATATTCACTTTAAAAATGACAAATTTAAAAACTTCTATCGTCTTGTGCGCTCTAATACAGCAAAAGGAGAGATCGAAGAAAATACAGCAATTCGACCTTATGACGACCCTAAGCAAGAGATTTATTATCGATTTAAAATCTACACCCCATCTATAGTTGCCAAGTCACATAACGTTTATGAATTAAGCGATAGAAAGCTTGAGAGATTTAAAGATCTATTTATTAGACAAAAATACGCCGTAACAAAATTTCCTAGCTATCAAGCTGAACTTGCCTCTAATCCTTTTAAAACTTTTATCGAAATACCTATAAAGTCTAAGTATCAATTTCTGCTGGATGACGCTCGATTCTTTATCGAAGGTTTTATTAAAGGGCCTGTATGCAGAGGTCAAATTGCACTCAACGTAATAGAAGATAGATTTTGGGTTTTCTTTACAGATCCAAATAACACAGGCTTTTCAAGTAGCGATAAACTGCTTACACACTTAGACAAATACCTTGATCTTCCTGCTGCTAAGGAAAGCTCCTTTGAGTTTATTAGCTTATGGTCAAAGTATTGGTCACAACAAAAAGCTTATCTAACCGAAAGAAACAAACACTTCGTAAAACTTCCTAAAACATCTCTAGATGGTGCCATGAACTACATATGGGATGGAGATACTCACAATCCAAATGCAGCGCTTACTATATTTAGACATCTCGATAGTGCTTCAGTTAGGCAAGGGCTCATAGGAACAAAGCCCGATACAACTTGGGTCTTGAATTACCCTATTTTTGAAAGAATACACTACCTACTCGTTGCAGGTTTTAATGTTTATGGAAATGTTAGCCATCAGCTTAAAACGAGAATCTATATGGACTTTCTAAGAATGGAGGGAGAAGAAATCTTTCTAAGTTTTCTACCTCCCATGCAACGTAAAGAAATGCATACTAAGTGGTTTGGAGGTAATCGCAACCACTTAAAGTTCTTTAGTAATGAAGATTTAACGTGGCTTAATAAAGAGTTTGTTCAAGGCTACAAAAAAGAAGACAAAGAACGAGAGTTACTTGAAAACCTGTCAAAGCGTGTAGCGAGAGCAATCAGAAGCACTCATAACAAGATTCCAAAAGAATTAGCAAAAATAGAACTCATGCAAGGGGAATTCTTTAAATTCTTCCCTGAGACAATTTTTCTAAAAGTAGATAATAATGTTTTCACTCTTGTTCATAACAAGACTTATAGACATGTCGACTCATTCTTATCTGACGCAAAAGACAGAGAGCTTGAAGATATTAAAAATGATACTCTAACTGTAGTCAGTGGTATTGAGGGAACCTATCCGAATTTATTTATCGATGTTCCCTCTGAGAAACTTTCAAAATTTATATTCGATATGGCAAAAATTGTAAGTGAGAAAGATTACAATGAGTTTATCTCGAAATATGGAATTCGAAGAACACAGTCTAATTTTTGGAAATATTCAGACTGGTTTTTTAATAAGTATAAAAGTATTGAACCAAAACGAGCGGGTATTCTTGACCTAAACAGGTATAACTAAAATATCTGCCAAAAAAAGTTTTTTCAGATATAATTTTACACAAATTATAAAAAGGAAAAATTGTGAAAAAACTTAAACTAAATTTAGCAGTTTGGGTCGCTATATTTGGAGTCTTTGGTTATATAAGTGCTACAGTATTTGGTGACAGTAATTGGACTACATCTGAAGAAATTCCTGAGTTCTACAAACTGATACTTCTGGTAAAAGATATTTTCATACAATCACTTAAGATGTTAGTTGCGCCACTGATCTTCTTTTCTCTAATTGGTGGATTGGCCAGTATCAAAGAGGCAACCAAACTTAAAAGCCTCGGCTCTGTTGCAATTAGCTACTATCTTTCAACAACTTTTATAGCGATACTGATTGGCCTGGCCGCTGTGTTCTTTGTTCATCCTTGGAAAAACTCAGGCGTAAAAATAAATGTCACGAAAGATTCTACAATCTCTACAGATCTCAGTTATAAAAAGCCTAACAAAATCATTGATGCTAAAGATAACTCAGTTATCACTGTGGTTCACAAGATTTTGAAAACTTCGTTCGTGAACCCGATTGCCTCATTGGCCAGTAATAATATATTAGGGATTGTAATGGCAGCAATGCTCATCGGCCTGGCCATGATTACGTCTTTGAGTGGAGACAGCCCTCTTTTTCTACTCATTGAGGATATCAATCGAATCTTAGCAAAGATTCTCGGTTGGTTTATACTGTTTAGTCCCGTAGGAATCTTTGCCATCGTCTTCGATTTCAAATTAAAAGTCTCCGGAGATATCTTTTCTCAACTACTTTCGTTTGCACTTGTTGTTCTTGGTGCAACACTTATTCATGGAGCGATAGTCCTACCGACTCTTGCAAGAATATTCGCAGGAATATCTCCTCTTCAATTATTTAAAAAGATTGCCAATCCTCTTTTAATTGCTCTGGGAACGAGCTCGTCATCTGCCACTCTCCCAGTAACAATGAGAACTTGTGAAGAAGAACTAGGAGTATCTAAGGCCGTTAGTGGATTTGTCTTCCCACTTGGTGCGACGATGAATATGGATGGAACAGCGCTATTTGAAGGTATAGCCGCAGTCTTTCTTGCTCACCTATACGGTATCGAACTAACAAACTTCACTATCTTCTCAATTTTCTTTATGAGTATGATATCAAGCGTTGGAGCACCAGGAATGCCAAGTGGATCCATGTCAGGTATGCAAATGGTCCTTTTGGCCGCAGGTATCCCCCTAGAGGCCATTGGAATTTTACTGGTTATAGAAAAGCCCTTAGACACTTTCAGAACTGCTGTAAATGTCGAAGGAGATATAATTGGAGCTCTTATTGTGCAAAAAACAATGGAGCGACGAAATATAACGCTGTAGACATTGACGCACGTCCCAAAATAAAAATGTCAGATAATGCTTCTGGCATTTGCCATAGAGACTGTAGACCATTAAAATTGTGAGATAATTTTACACGAATCCATGGAGTTTTAGTTGGATAGGTATTTTACAGTAATGGTTGTTCCAGAAAGGGAAAAAGGCGTTAAGTCTTTTAGAATCCCAAAACTGGCCTTTCATGCAATAGTTTTTCTATGTGTTTTAGCAATATTTGCGCTTGGTATTTTGTCCTATGATTATTGGAAAATTCTAAGGCAAGTTCATCAAAATAAACATCTAACGTTAGAGAATCGACAGCTTAAAGAGCAGATACAGCTTTTTCAAATGAAAATTAACACTTTAACTAGTGATATTGAAAGAATTGAAGTCTTTGAAAAAAAGCTGCGAGTTATTTCTGGGTTTGAAAAGATAGATCAAACTAATCCTGTAATTAAGGATGAAACGACTCCAGAGGCCTTAAAGAAAACAGACAAGAACACAGAAAAAATACAAACATTCTTTAATGGTCACGACACTATTCGTGACAAACTTAAAGATGAAAAAAAAAATGATAAGTACGTAGAGCTAAAAGATCTTTATGAGCAAAAGATTGCAACAAACTTTGGTTTACAAACTGGTTACAACTTTACAAAAGAGTGGTCAGCCTTAACAAAGCAAAGTTTCGCCCTAGCAGAAAACTTCGCCGACTTTGATTATAAATTCAATATAATTAAAGGACATGTTAAAGAGCTAGAATTAAGTGTTCACGACCTTGATCAATTTCTACTAGACCGTCAGAGTTTTCTCAGATCTACTCCGACACTTTTGCCTGCTCGTGGATGGGTAACTTCTTACTACGGACCAAGAATATCTCCATACTCGAATCGTCTTAAGATGCACGAAGGCCTAGATATTGGTGCAACTATTGGAACTCCAATTCTTTCTCCTGCAGATGGAACTATTACTTTCTCGGGACAAAAGGCAGGCTTTGGCTACTTCGTTCAAATTGATCATGGTTATGGAATAGAATCTGTATACGCTCACAACTCATCAAACCATGTTCGTAAAGGTGATATTGTAAGCCGGGGGCAATTAATTGCCAAAGTAGGAAATACTGGTAACTCGACCGGACCTCATTTACACTATGAGATTAGAGTTAACGGAACACCAGTCGATCCATTCTACTATATTTTAGATTAAAATTTCTTATTTACTAAGAGGAGATATATACAAATGTTTAACCCTATAAAAGCGATATTCGGAACTAAGAATACTCGTGACCTAAAAGCACTAGTGCCTTTTGTCAAAAAAATTGCAGAGCTTGAAGAGAAAATGAAGTCTATGACTGACGAAGAGCTCAAGGCCCAAACTCCTAAACTTAAGGAGATGATCAAAAATGGTGCTACTCGTGAACAATTAATCCCTGAAGTTTTTGCTACAGTCAGAGAGGCTTCAGTAAGAGTTCTTGGGATGAGACACTACGATGTCCAAATGATGGGTGGTGTTGTTCTGACAAAGAATACTATTGCAGAGATGAAAACAGGTGAAGGTAAAACTCTCTGTTCGACACTTTCACTTTACCTAATTGCTCTTGAAGGAAAAGGTGCTCACATTGTAACGGTTAACGACTATCTTGCTTCAAGAGATGCACAAGAAATGGGTGTTCTCTTTAACTGGCTAGGGCTTAGTGTTGGATGTATTATCGCCGATATGGATGATGAAGATAGAAAAGCTGCTTATCGTTCAGATATTACCTATGGAACAAATAATGAATTTGCCTTCGATTATCTAAGAGATAATATGAAGTTTGATCTAGAAGATTATGTTCAAAGAGGTCATCACTACTGTATTGTGGATGAGGTTGACTCAATTTTAATTGATGAAGCAAGAACTCCCCTTCTAATCTCTGGCCCTAGTGAAGGTAGAACTGATCTCTATCATGTTGCCAATGAAATCATGCCTAAACTTACCAAAGATAAGCACTTTACAATTGATGAAAAAACAAGAGGCGCAATCTTTACTGAAGATGGTGTAATGGAAGTTCAAAAGCTTCTTAAAATTGAGAACCTATATGATATTGAACATTCAGAAACTCTTCATCATTTAAACCAAGCTCTTAAGGCCCACCAATTATTTAAAATCGATGTGGACTACGTTGTAAAAGAAGGTCAAGTCATTATCGTTGATGAATTTACAGGAAGACTTAAAGATGGTTCAAGATGGTCTGACGGTCTTCACCAGTCTGTTGAAGCAAAAGAAGGTGTTGAAATCAAGTCTGAAAACCAGACTCTTGCATCAATTACATTTCAAAACTACTTCAGACTTTATGGAACTTTAGCTGGGATGACAGGAACGGCCGATACGGAAGCTGAAGAATTTAGCAAGATTTACAACTTAGATGTTGTTGTAATCCCTACAAATGTTCCTATCCAAAGAGTTGATGAAGCAGATGTAATTTATAAGTCTGATGCAGCTAAGAAAAAGGCCATCGTAAAACTTATCAAAGAACTTCATGCCAAAGGTCAGCCCGTTTTAGTAGGGACAATCTCTATTGATGGATCTATGGAACTCGCTGCTGAACTTACAAAAGCAAATATTCCACATAATGTTTTAAATGCGAAACAACATGGTAAAGAAGCTGAAATTATCACTAATGCAGGAAAAAAGGGTGCGATAACAATCGCCACCAACATGGCCGGCCGTGGTACTGATATCAAACTCACAGAAGAAACAAAGAACTTAGGAGGTCTCTACATCCTAGGAACTGAGAGACACGAATCAAGACGTATTGATAATCAGCTAAGAGGTCGTTCAGGTCGTCAAGGAGATCCAGGAAAATCAAAATTCTTCCTATCTTTAGAAGATGACTTAATGAGAATTTTTGGTTCAGATAGAATCAAAGGATTTATGAATACTCTTGGTATGGAAGAAGATGAGCCTATAGAGCACAAGATGATTTCAAATGCTATCGCTAAGGCCCAAAAGAAAGTAGAGACTCATAACTTTGAAATAAGAAAGCATTTACTTGAATATGATAACGTTATGAATGAACAAAGAAGAGTTATCTATAGAGTAAGAAAAGACATTCTTGGTGATGTTGATAACCTTGGATTTATCAACGAAATGGTTGAGGACGTTGCAGACGTATTGGCCAACACTTATACTCCAGAGAGAAAAGTTCAGATCGAATCATGGCCGTGGGAAGATATGGTTAAGGGATTCCAGCTAACTTTTAATTGTGAATATGAAGTGTCAGCTCAGGAGTGCAATCAAAAGTTTGATGGTTCAATTTCGGCATACTTTGGTTCCATTGCAAAAGAAATTCTTGCAAAGAAACTAAACGAGTACAATCCAGAGCAAGTAAAGTTGGCAGTAAGAGAAATACTTCTAACAATTTTTGATCAACACTGGAAAGATCACCTCCTCTCAATGGATCACGTTAAAGAAGGTGTTAACCTACGCTCTTATGCTCAGAAAAACCCACTGACTGAGTACAAGCGAGAGTCTTTCAACCTATTCGAAAATATGCGAATGGATGTAAAGAAGTCTGTAGTTGAAAATATCTTCAAGGTTCGTCTCTATACTGAAGAAGAAATTGAGATAATGAAGCAAAGACAGCAAGAAATGCTTGAGCAACAACTTGCGCAAGCAAAAATGCAACAAGAAGCTTTAGAGAAGAAAGAACAAAGTGACGCTGCTCCAATAGCAAGAAGATCACAAAAAGTAGGTAGAAATGATGCCTGCCCATGTGGTTCTGGAAAGAAATTTAAACACTGTCACGGTGCTTAATCACATACCACCTCTTCGCTCAGAAGAGGTGGATATTTTACCTACCCGCAAATTCATAACTCTGATATAATTTTCTTATAATTATTATAATATAAAAGGTTTTATTGCATGAGTGGTGACGACGATATCGGAGAAAAGACAGATCTAACAAGAATCGAGGACCTTTCTGAATTTCTACATCAAAATGATCCAGAAATTGATGCACAACTAGACTCGCCACTAGGAAATGATGAAGAAGATACGCCTCCTCCCTTCGAAGATCTATCTGATCTAAATGATCTAGAAGATGAGAATGAAGAAGCTTTTGGTTCTGAAGAGCTTGAACAAGATGATCAATTCGCAGACTTTGAAAGTGAGAACAGTGAGTTTGATGAATCCACACAACCGGATTTAGAAACAGACTTTACTAATTCTGATAGTGAAGATGACTCTGAAGATGAATTTCCATCTTTCGATTCCCAAGAAGACAACGAAGACGACATAGAAGAAACCTCTGATGACGATAATAGCTTTGATAGCTTTTCAGACCAAGAGGAAGAAGACTCAACAGACTTTCTCGCCTCTCAAGACGATGAAGAGCAAGAAGATGATGAAGAATTCAACTCTTTTTCCGAAGATCTTGAAGACCTTGATGACGATAATGAAGAGGTAACCTCCTTTTCTAGCGATTCAGATGATTCAGACGATTCAGACGAAGATAATGATGACCAAGATGATGAAGACAACTCATATCCTGAGCAAGAAGAAGAAACCACACAAGGACACTTCGATTCTTCAACTAATACAAATGAACAAGTTACTCAAGCCGCAGCGACTTCTCCAACTCTAACAAGAACGTATATTGATAAATCTGAAAAATTTGATGATGTTAAAAAGTTTGCCCAAAATATCACATATGGAAAAATCGCTCATGGAGGAAATCCGGCCTATAGTATTATTCTTAGAAATATAAAATTTGAAGAAGATGCAGATGATATTATGATCCTTCTAAACGAGCATGGTCTAGTTGATCCAGAAAATGAACAAAGCATGAGGGACTCAGTTGAGGGTGGTAGCTTATTAATCTCACAGATTTCAGAGTTTGCTGCAATTTATTTAACTCATAAGTTTAGGCGCTTTGAACTCGATATTCAGATGGGATTATCTGATGAGCTACATCCTTCAAAATCATACGATCGTGACAGTGTAGGACTAGTATCTAAATATAGAACTAATCAAAACAAATCGGAAAGTGTCAGGCTTGAAAAGTCTAAAGTTGATGTAGATTCTATTATTCTATCAACTACTCCGTCGCTTGAGGATTATAAGATCTTAGAATATCTAGGTGTTATATCAGAGTTCACAATAGTCTCACAAGACGAGCTTACGGCAGACTCACAATTAAGTGAGGCCCATGCAAGAGAAGCAAAGGGACATTTAGATGCTATCTCTCAAGATGACATCGAGGAAGAGCCAATTGCTGAAATAACTCTAGGCCATAGCGACGTATACAATGATTTACTAGAAAGATTAAAACCTAACTGTATTAAACTCAATGCAAATGCCGTTGTTGGTATTAACTTTCAAATAACTCCAATTAATAATGGTGATCAATATAAGATAACTTGTTCAGGAAGTGCAGTATGGGTGATGGATCTCAATTAATTCACAATATATCACCACTAGATGAGCTTTCAAAGTCTCACTTTAACAGTCTCATTGTTGGCGGCGGTATTGTTGGTGCAGGTATTTTACGAGACCTCGCACTCCATGATGTAGATACTCTCCTATTAGAAAAAAAAGATTTTTCAAGTCAGACTTCTCAGAGTAGTTCAAAAATGCTTCACGGAGGAATTAGGTATTTAGAGAACTTAGACTTCGCGCTAGTTTATGAAGCTCTTCATGAGAAGAATCTATGGATAAAGCTAGCTCCACACTTAGCTAAGGCCGAAAAGTTTTATTTGCCTGTCTATAGTGACTCCTTAAGACCTTTATGGATGGTTCGCGCCGGTATTTTTCTTTATGATTTCCTATCGAGCTTTCAAAACCTGTCTAGAGGTTTTGCAACTAAGGATGAAACGCTAGATGCTCTTAAGTTTATCCGTTCAAAGGGACTCAAAGGAGCTGGAATATACTCAGATGCCATAGTAGATGATGGCAAACTCACTTTAGAAGTAATAATGGACTCCCTTGAATGTCCAAATGCTTTGGCCATTAGCTATATAGATGTATCAGTTACAAAGAAGCTAAGTGATGGTCACTATGAGTGTCTTGCCACAGATGAATTAACTGGTGTCCAAAAAGTTTTAACATGTGAAAACTTAATTATAGCAACTGGTCCCTTTACCGATCATTTCATGAATAAGATTAACTTCTTAGAGTGGGAGGATGTTTTACTTCCTTCTAAGGGCAGTCATATATGGCTAGATCGTAAAGACTTTGATCTCCACTCTCCTGTGCTTCTAACACCAAATGATGGCAGAGTTATTTTCGTGATACCTCATGACAACAGAGTCCTTGTAGGTACTACTGAAGTTGCTGTTGAAGAAGATTACTTTGATGTTAAACCAACGCAAGAAGAAATAGACTATCTTCTAGAGAACTTGATGGACTTTTTTCCAGATGCAAATATCACTAAAGATAAAATTCTAGGAAGCTTTGCAGGCATAAGGCCACTTGTAAAAGAAGATTCTACACTTAATAAAGGTAAAACCGCTCGAGAACATAAAGTTATTCAACCAGATAATGGTATGTTTGTAATAGTTGGAGGTAAGTATACAACCTTTAGAACAATGGCCCAGGATATCACGGCCCAAGTTATTAGAAGGCAACACCTTAGCTACAATCCTAACAAGACAAAGCAGCCGCTTAGGAAAAAATGCCAGCATAATTTCTTTAATAGACCTGAAGTAACAGTCGAAGTCCTTGAAGATATAATCAGTAATGAGCTTCCAAGAACATATGAAGATATTGAAAAAAGAAGAATGCTAACTAATGACTTTAAAGAAGTGATGCAGAAGTATTATCAAAAACATACTCTATAAAAAAAGGCCCTAATTTTAGGGCCATCACACTTTACCATCTATACGAGAAACCTACTCTAATTCTAAAACCACTCAAGGCCACGGTCAGGTTTTCATCAGAGTCAAACTCAAAAGTAGATCCAGAGCTAAAGTAATCGGCCGTAACTCTTGCACCAAAACCATTTCTTAGATAGTACTTCGCTCCACCGCCAAGAAATATAAAATTACTAGACCCAGAAAGTGGATCACCAGAACTAGTTGTAGAAGATGCAATAGTCGTCTCACTAGAAGCCGTTCCAATTCCACCTCCAGCTGTCACAAATCCTATAGGTCTTGAGTATGTCAAAGGTTTATTATAAAAGTGCCAATTAACACCGGCGCCGTATTCAAACCACGAAGTCGTAGAGTTTGCAAAAACTCCCGAGCTTGAACTACGACTATTTATGAGAGCAAAAATAGAAATATCTTCTAGAAAAGAACCTGGCTTATCAAAGTACTTCTCCATCCCTAAGGAGAAATCTAAATTACCGATACTTGAATCCCCAGATGTATCACCTTGTTCATAACTTCCTGAAAGGCTATTTAGAGACAAGACACCAAAAACTTCCAATGTTTTCTTTGATGTACCTGACATAACAACTGGCGCTTGCTCATCGATCATACCATCAAGCTCTTTTCTATCCTCGTTGGAAAGCTCACTAATCTTTTCTGTGCCCCCTCTTGCCATAACAGGTATTGAGCTACTCATATCATCAACTTTTAACGCTCTAGAAGCATCTTCTGTTAATTTCAATGCAGAAGAGATTTTTATATTCATAACCTTATCATTGGTAATACTGTCGGCGTCAATTATTCTATAAATAGACCATATAGAACGACTAGGAGAGGCCTTAATAACGACGCCTCTTGCAACAACACCTGTCGTTAAAAAGAACTTTGCATGATCACCAACTACTAATCCATCTTCAATCCCTCTATTAGTTAATAAGGTCTTCTTCGTTGAAGAAAGTCCTAGAACACGAACAGTGAGCTTCTCATCTAACTCTAGGCCTAAACTACTCCAAGTAAGAGATAAAAAGATAAATGTAAAAATTAACTTCATAAAAAATCCTAAAAATAAAAGCTCATCCCTACGGTAAGCTTGATATCATTTAATGTTAAACTTGAATTTATATTGTCTTCCACAGATGTTATTGAAGAGAGCTGCATTCTTTCTCCAGAAAGCCTAATATTAAAGCCGGCTCCAACTGGAATATCATCCTCAAAAGAGTCACCTGTTCTAAATCTATACTTGGTTCCTACAGACCAGATTGGAAGACCAGTCACTTGAAATTCATATGGAATACTAAGCTCAACTGAACTTACTTCAGCATTACCTCGTCTCATGCCAAGACCTCCATACCAGGCCCATTTTTGTATTGAAGCAGGGTTATTATAGAAATAATAAAGAAGCTGCCCACCAAATGAACCTGTTGCAAACCGTCCATTAATGCCACCCAAATCAATATTTTCAATACTTCTTTGCGCAAAGATCTCTATCGAATATTTTAAAAGAGACATTGAAGTTCTCATAAGGTGATACTCATAACCTAAACTAAGAGAATAACCCTTATTTTGATGATTAAGATCTTCTGAAGATGAGTGACTAACTAGACCACTAGAAATACGAATAGATAGTTCATTTCCAGATTTTTGAGTAAGGCTTTCATATTGTCTTCGCTCTTCTTCTTCAATACCACTTTGAACCATATATCTTCTAAGACCATCATCACTGAAGTCTGCTGACCACAGATCACCATCACGATCAATCTTTCTGGCCTTAGTCTCACTTAAAACACGTTTACGCTTTCTATCCTGTCTAGCTGTTTCATAGACATTTTGAACATCAAGACGCTCTTTTAGAAAAATCATATTCTTATCTTTTTCTTGATCGTAGTAAAAGCCTGTGAGCCCATATTTCATATTATTAACTTTAGAAAGAAAGCCATCGATTTGCGCACGATAAATAGTTCTCTTTATTCTATCGCTTTCTTGTTGAGCTACAGAGCTATCTTTAAAATTCTCATCAACGTATTTACGCTCAAACTCACGCATAAAATCATCGACCTTAGTAAGTCCATTCCGTTTCGCCCAAGTATCGAATTGATGAATTTCAATATCGTGTTCTTTCGTTACTTTAGTATCTACTATTTTCTTAGAAACAACATAGTCATCTTCAGCGTGAACTAAATTTTGAGGTATACCATTTTCATTTTCATAAGTGACTTCACTATTTGTTGTGGATTCAGGGTAAACGCGCTTACGATTCACAACTTTAAACTTACGATTTCCCATCATATGTTTAGATTTTATATCCATTACAACTTTTACTGACTTATTAATTTTTCCAGGATTAAAAACTTTGTGCAAGAACCAATAGGATTTATTATCTAATGAGCGGACCAGTTCACCTTCTGCTAACTTTTCGAGCTTTGGAAAGTCCAAACTTCCCGACTGAATAAAGAATGTTGCGACCTGACCATCTTTTAGGCCGTGTAACCGACCATTTGAGATGACGATACTCTTACCCGAAGAGCTTGCTAAGATAATTTCTGAGCTTTCAAGTCCATTAGAAAAGGCATTTATGCTAATCAGAGAGATAATAAAGATCTTCACCAAAAAGAGATCAAACTTCATGTCAGATATCCTAAATTCCTTTTTAAGATTAATTACTTAAGTATTTTAACACATAGTGCTCTTTTTACTCAAATTTTGGAAAAAATCGCCACTTTGTCCACCATTCACAACGCGTCATTACTTGAATAATGAGCAAATCTGACCTATAACAGTCTGGAAATACAAAAATAAGGAAAAACAGTGGCCAGAAAACAAAAGAAACAGATTTTTCGTTACGAATGTTCGCTTACAGGTGAGTCATTTAAAACTACAAAAAAAGCTAAGAACCCAGATGAGCTTGTCTCTGTTGCAGCATACTATGAGATGCACCCTGAAAAAGAAGACAGACCAGAACATATCTTGAAAGAAATTCAAGAACAAGCTGAGGCGAAGGAATTGATATAATGGAACAAAGAAAGCTTGTTATCATTGGATCAGGACCTGCTGGATATACGGCGGCCCTATATGCATCTAGAGCAAATTTAAATCCTTTAGTTATTGAAGGACATGAGCCAGGTGGACAATTAACAACTACTACTGATGTTGATAATTTTCCAGGTTTCCCAGAAGGAATAATGGGTCCAGAACTCATGGCAAATATGAAGAAGCAAACGCTTCGCTTTGGAACTGAGTACTTACAAACTCATGTTACTGCTGTTGACCTTTCTAAGCGTCCATTTAAAGTAACATGTGAAAATGGAACTGAGCTACATGCTGAAACATTGATTATTTCAACAGGAGCTAGTGCAAAGTACCTTGGAATTCCAAATGAAAAAGAGCTAATTGGTAAAGGTGTTAGTGCTTGTGCAACATGTGATGGTTTCTTCTATAGAGACAAGATTGTTCACGTTGTTGGCGGAGGTGATACTGCAATGGAAGAAGCAACATTTTTAACTAAATTTGCTTCTAAAGTTTATATTGTTCACAGAAGAGATACTCTAAGAGCATCTAAGCCAATGCAAGAAAGAGCTTTTGCGAATGAAAAAATTGAAATGGTTTGGGATAGTGCAGTTACTGAAATTATTCACGACCAAACAGGTGTTACTGGTATAAAAGTAGAGAACTTAAAGACAGGTGAAACTACTGAGAGAAAGACTGATGGACTCTTTATGGGAATTGGTCATACTCCAAACACTGGTTTCCTAAATGGACAAATTAAAGTAGATGATCACGGATTTATTATAACTGGAGAACATCCTGATACAAATGTAGCAGGTGTATTTGCTTGTGGTGATGTGCAAGATAGTTACTACCGTCAGGCCATAAGTGCCGCTGGTAGTGGTTGCCAGGCAGCCATCAGAGCAGAACGTTTTCTAGAAGATCAAGAATAAAAAAAAGCTCCGAAGGGAGCTTTTTTTATTTCGCTTTCTTTTGACCAAAGCCTTTTTTAATTCTCATTATATTATACCTATTACTAATTACGTTAAAAATTGAAACCTCAGGCTTTTTAACAATATCTTCATCTTCATACACATACTCTTCATCTTTTCCAAGACCTGCCTTTAAATTTGAATAATCTCCACTTATATTATTATTTGAATTCAAACTATCTTCATCATCTAAATCATCAAGATTAAACTTTTTGATTTTAATAACAGGAGCTTCAATTGAGGTTAATAGTTTCTGCTTTTCTTTTTTCAATTCTTTTGGAACCTCGGTATCTTCAATGACCCCCTTAACATTCGACATATCTCCAATACCAAAGTCCGGAGAATTATTAAAGTTTAACTTCCCATCTCTTGTTGCACTCTTAACAAGCGCTGCAAAAGTTTTATTTTCATCAAAGAAGTCAGCGTCTGCTTTAGTAAGCTTTCCAGACTTATCAAGGTGATCTAAAATTCTCTTCTTAATTTGACGTGCTCTTGATAAATCTCTACTAAGAGCAGTACTTACATCAGGAGAACCGAAATCTAAATCCCCTTGTAACGTAGCATCTGTATTTGAAACGATATCCTCAACACCAGAACCTGTGAACATATCTCCTACAGAGGCCGGGGCTGAAGTGAAACTGAAAGTTGGACACTGTTTTCCAGCATCATTACAACAACCAGTTTCAGGCAACTCACGACATAGTCCTTTTTCAGCTTCAGTTAGATTCTTATTCGCAAAGCTATCTCCATCAGCGTCGGAGTTAACCTGCACATTTACAGGTGCATTTCCACTACCAATAACCTGTCCAGTCTCTGCTCCCGGAAGTTTATGAGAGCTAATAATTTGCTTAGAAAAGAATTCTCTATACTTGTTTAGAATTTGAGTAAGCTTTGCTGCTTCATCGTTATACTTCTTCTTAGCATCTGCGGCTCCTTTCTTGAGCAGCATACTGAAGCCAATCGTAACACCAGAAGATACTCCTGCCCATGCCGCACACTTTGCTCCTGGATAATTTGCTGCAGGAGTTGTACTCATATATACAACAAACTCTACTGCGGCCACGGCCATAACAAGAGTATGAAGAGTAATTTCTTGTTTATAGCCATTTTCTCTTTTGCCAGCAGCTGCTGAGGCCGCAACTAGAGCATCTCTATAAGCTTCCATGAGCTTAATCTGCATTTCAAATGATTTACCTTTAGATCTCTTATTCTCTGCAATCAATCTATTAAGCTTTTCAGTCGACTCTCGTAAATCCTTCTTTACCTCTTTATTCATTTTTATCTGATTATAGGTACCCATCACATAAGCACCAAGACCAAGAATCGCAGCATAACAAAAACCTGATTCCGCTTCAGCAATTCCGGCATAACAAATATCGATTGCATCCTTGGCCTTAACTAAGGAATAAATAGCTGAACCAGTTGAAACCAAAGATGAAACAGTATTAAACTTTCCTGTTTTTTCTAACTTTGAATTTCGAGACTTCATTACGGCGCTACCCTTAATTTTGTCTCCGGCAAATTCACGTAGTTGTTTATTACATTCGTCTCTTCCTGGCCCCTCTGGTGTATGCTGACATTCTATATGCTTATTATTAAGCATAGTATTATCTTTATGGTTTACACATACCTTTGCATATTCATTATAAAAGAGAGGGCGCTCACAAACCTCAAGAGGTTCTTCTTTGACTTCTGTAGTAGTATTTGAGGCAGCTCCTTCTTGACTGGCAAGCCCAACAGGAGCATGCAACATCAGAAGAAAGTAACTTATAACAAAATGTATTAATCTCTTTGTTTTCATAAAAGTCTCTTTGTATCGCCTTATATCTTATTATCTCTCGTAAAAAGACCATCAGCTAATCAAATATATTTAATAGGATTGCACTTATATATTTTCGGACACTTAACTCTATTACTTAATAGAATTTGTAAAAAATGACTGCATTAATAAGTTGGCAATATCAACAATTATGAGACGTTTTCTAGATCTTCAAGTTTTTGCTCTAGCTCAGGATAGAGCTCTAAGAATTCAGATTCAGTTAAACCGTGTGAATCACAAAATCTAGAAATAATTACGGACTTCAATTTATCGTTATCAACTTTAGAAAAGTCAATTTCAAGGTCTCTAAAAAGACCAAACTGACGAGCATATTGTCCAATAACAGGAAATTCCTTTTGAGGAAGTTCATCAATGAATCTGATATATGGATAATAATTTACAAGTCTTTCTACTGTCCTTTCTAACTCGCCTACATTTCCAGGCCAAGTGTAATTTTTAAGAACTTCCATTACTTGAGGGCTAACCCTCTTGGCCGGAAGTCCATAATTATGGCAGTAAAGATCAAGGAAGTGATTAATCAGATAAGGTATATCACTCTTTCTTTCCTTTAGATCTTCTAAGAAGAAGTCATTCACACTAATAATATCTAGAAGTGGTGTATCAAACTCACCAGCTAAAGAGAGCTTTTCAAGATTAAATACAGTGGTTACAATTATTCTTATATCTTCTCTTTTAGACAATTCTTCACGAAGTACTTTTTGGTTTTCAAGACTTAGTTTTGTAGGCTCATGAATTAGAAGAGTTCCACCAGAGTAAAGCTCAAGTCTACCAACATTTTCATCATCACCAAGTAAAAGAAGGCGAATATCATTACTGCCGATACTCTCACAATGGATCTGTCCAAAAGACATATTAGCACTATCGCTTTGTTCATGTATTTTCTTTGCCAAGTGAATTTTTCCCACACCATGGCTTCCCTGAATAAGTATATTATCTCTAGAGGATTTCGTAGATTCGATAAACTCAGATATTTTATCACCATTTTTCTGAGTGGCAACAATTTCACCATTATTCGTAAATTCGAAATTTTCAACGAGGTGATCAACATACTCACTCTTATCAAGATTTTCATAACACATCGTAAAAATGCTACTGAAAATCTCGATTACTCCAAGGTCGCGATCAGTATAACCACGCTCAGACTGAAAGTTAATAAACTCAAAAAATCCACACACATTTTTTTGAGAATCCAACATGGGAAAAAATAAAGCATGTTTAAAGTCTTGACCTTTGGAGTCTACAGCAAGACTTGGAAAAGTCCTTAAACTCAAGTGTCCACTTGTTCTAATTATCTTATACCTCTTCTTTGAGAGAACTTCGTTAATGAGATCTTGCCCTTCTAAAGAACAAAATTCACGCCTAGAATTATCCGAAATATCAAGTTTTAACAATTTGTCACGCTTCTTATTTAGAATAAAAATATTGGCACACTCAGAGTTTGAGATACGACAGCACTCATTAAATATCATGGAAAGAAAAGACTCCATCCCTTTAAACTGCTTCATATCTTGAAACAGATTCATAGAAAGAGCTAATTTTTGACCATCTGAAAAAGTATTTATATTACTTTCGTTAATGAGAAGATTAATTAAATGCCTCTTTAGTCTTTTAGAGCTAAATCCTGAGATAAAATGAGAAATAAAATCTCGGCCATTTTCTTGGTCTTGCGTAAAAAACTCTACTCCGTATAAGTAATTAACAATTTCAGAAAACTCATTATATAGAGGAGTAATACGAATTATTTTAGCACTCGCATTAAAACGGAATCGCTTATATTTCAACTCAATCTCAAGTACTGCGGACTCGTCAAACTTGGCACTACTTTGAAAGGCAACGCCTGTTAAGCTTACATTTTGAAGCTCCCACTTTACATGTTCATCACTGAGGAGAATACCGTCACATTTCATCAAGCTAAGATAAATATTATCAGTACTCTTAACTGGTATTCTAAAAGATCTGTAAGACTTTAATTTTGCGATATTTTCCATTTTAATTCCATAAAAGTGCTAATAACATATCGGGATTTTTAGCTTTTTCCTTAAATATATATCATCTTTATACCGACAAAGTTTTATGAGCATAGGACTAACAAATTTCAAATTTTATAGATCATTTAGAGTTAAAACCGACGAAAAAGACAAGGTTTTCATAAAAATTACAGTCTTAGATGGGGAAAACAGAGGTCAGATCATTCATGAAAATGTTTCAATAATTGACTTCAACCTATTTAGTATGTCCTTTAAGACAGATATTGAAATTAAAATTGATACCCATTTAAAGCTAGAGCTATATACCAAAAAGATATTTAACAAATGGGACTTCGAAGTAAATGCCAGAGTGATAAGATCTTTTTCAGAGAGTAAGGACTCAAAGCTGTATAACTATGGCGTTGAACTACTTAATCAAAATAATGACTCCGAACTTAAGTACTTTATCACAGATTACGTAGCTGGATTCTCTGGTAGTAAGTTAAAGAAGTTTCTTATAAAGTCTGCCCTATCGGCCAGAGAAATAAGTATCTCCGATGGGATTGAACTATTTAGCCTACTTAATGTTCTTTATAAAGAGTTTAACGAATCAAGTATTATTGAAATTATAGATGAAAGTAAACACCTTCTAAACTGTGAAGAAGTAAGGTTATGGAAGATAAATGTTGATAATGATAAGCTTGAAAATATTTATTCAAGTACGGGCTCAACGACTCTAAAAGAGAAGAACTTTTCGATGCAAGAAGTTGGAATGTCCTTTACCACTTCTCAATGTATTAACAAAGTTCTTAAAGATGGTAGAAAAAGAAAACAAGATGAAGTTGTCGAAAAAAGCATTTTATGTCTACCTATCTTAAACAAAGAACAGAAATGTGTTGGGGTTTATCAATTTATTAATAAATCTGAGAGCAGATTTAGCTTACAAGATGAAGTCACAGCAAGTTTTCTTAGCATGGTGATGTCAAAGTTCTTTCTAAGTTTTAGCCCTAAATCTAAATCAACTCGAATTGCTCATCTAAACCCAGAGCTTGAAGATGACTTTATCTACTTCGGCTCTGGTCAAAAGTCCGCCGCCATACGATCCACACTTAGAAAGCTTAAGTATGGAAGGAATAATATTCACATTGTTGGAGAAGTTGGACTAGGAAAGGCCTTCTTTGCAAAAGAATTAGCAAATACGAGCAAGACTGAAATCTACAACTGTAAAGACAAAGAAAAGCTAAAAGAGTTATTTGAAACATCTACTCCTTTGGCCAAGAGTGTTTCAATAGTTCTAAAGAATATTAATTATTTGACGGAAAAAGAACAAAATGAGTTATTCAATTGGTCTCAATTTCACGAGTGTCAAATTATATCTACGACCACAGAAGATCTTAATTATAAGGTAGAGACAGCAAAATTTAACAAATTACTCTATAAGAAATTATCACACTCTCTCTTTCATATAACTCCTCTAAGAAATAGAAGTGAAGACATTCTTCCAATAGCAAAGTATTTTATTAAGATGGAGTGCAAAAAAAGAAATTTATCTAATATTGAACTCTCTCCAGAGAGCCTTAGTTATCTAACAACATACTCATGGCCAGGTAATATTACACAATTAGAAAAGAGTATTATAAAAGCATTTATGGTTCGTGCGGATCAAGAAAGTAAAATACACTTGATAGAGGCAAGTAGCGACCTAGCGCAATCACCCAAAGAGATTGAATCAGTTATCGCAGATCATTGTGATTACAGTATTCATCCATATAAACTATTTGAGCTACTTGAGCAGCTCAATTCTAAGAAAGAAGCTTCATGAAAAGCATCTTTTTAATTCTTCTATTCGTTTTATCAATTGATCTAAAGGCCGAGATTTTTGTTAGTTCTATAAAAGGAAATTCTTTTATCTTTCAAGGTACGAACACTCCTACCAAAGTAACAACCATGGATAGAATCTCTAGTAATGATATTATTGTAACTTCAAACAATGGAATTGTTCTAATCGACTTTAATGATGAGGTTATCGGCACTGTAGTTGTTGCACCAAATTCTAAAGTCTTACTCAGGAAAACAAACTCTCATGGAGTTAGACTATTAAGTTTAATAGAAGGACATCTAAGATTTTTTAAACAAAAAGATCAGCTAAAAAAGAGATCTGGTCTTCTTATAAATATAAGAGAAAACTCTACTGCCTACCTTGGGGAGCATTTTGAAATCCAGTACACAAAAGAGCTCAAAAGCCTAACCAGTTTCTCAGGGAAGCTATCTAAAATCTCTCTGCTCAAATCTCAATCTAGAAAGAAAGAGCAAGTTCTTAAAATCAGAAATTCAACCGAGCTTACCGATCAGGAACTAGAAGAAGATCTGAAATTTCTTATGACAAATTAAAGTCTTAAACTACTGGAATTACTTTTTTTTTGAAGTTTTATGGTCCTATTACCAACTTTTTTTTGACAGAGTTTTACATAATTGAAAAAATTTATTTATGAAATCAAGGATCGATTTCAAAAAGACACCAAGGAAGGATAAATGTCACTGTTCAACTACAACACACTAAGTGTTAGTTTGAATAAAAATACAAGAAGTATTCTTATTGAACTAAACAGACCTGAACTAAAGAACGCTCTAAATACAGAGATGATCTTTGAACTTGAAACACTTTTCACATGGCTCTCAACTCACATTGAAATAAAATCCGTCTATCTTACTGGTAAGGGAGATTACTTCTGTAAAGGCCTTGATTCTGAAGAATTAGCAACTTGGAGTGATGAGAAAAGACAAAAGAACTTTGATAAGGTTCAAAAGATTATCTACAGTATGTTCTACCTTCCTCAAACAATCATTGCCGATCTTAAAGGTGGGTGTAGTGGTTTAGGTGTCGAATTATCAATGGGCGCAGATATAAGAATCGCTTCTAAAGAAACCCAAGTTCATTTTGATCATTTATTAAACGGAATTGTTCCAAGCTGTGGAGGAGTTGGTTTTACAACTGCCCTATTTGGAAATGCCATAGCAAGACAGTGGTTACTATCTTCTAAGAAAGTAAACTCTAGTGAATTACTTGCGACACAAACGATTGTTGAAGCGTACTCTGAACAAAGTACGTATGAGAATTACTTACAAAATATTTCAAACCAATCAGATATTGCAAGGATTCAGACTAAGAGAAGCTTACTAGAATCTATTATGCCTGAACTAGATAGAACGATAAAATGGGAAAAGAGATTTAGCATAGCAGGGATGTGCACTGGTGATTGGAGAAATATCGCCAAGAACTCTGAAGGTGCAAAACTAACAAATGTAAAAGAATTTGCGACAAGACTAAAAAGAGAAAAGGCCGAACAGCTTAGTAATTAAAAACGATACAGTGGCCGAATCTCATATTGATCCAATTCGGCCATGGCCTCTTTTATATTAGGAGTCATTCCTAATAGAAAGCCTCCACCTCCAGCACCACAAAGCTTAAGATAGAAATTTTCATACTTTAGACCATTTTCCCATAATTCATTATACAGTGTAGGAATCATTGGACCAAAGTGTCTGAATTGAAAGTCCGAAAGTTCTCGAAAGAACTCGAAAAGGCTTTCTTTATCTCCACTTAAAAATGAGTTAATGCAATTATTGGTTATTGGGGCCAGGACATTGTCACACAGATTTGAATAGGACTTCGATTTACATTTTTCTAAAAAGAGATTTACCAAAGGTTCAGTTCTTCTAGGACGACCAGTATTGAGAAGAAAGATCGCTCCTTCCCCCGAAGTCTTAGGTATATCGACTGTTTTATAACTAGTTTTTCCATCGATCAAAATAGGAGCATTTAAATAACTTATTAGTGGATCTGCTCCACTAGATGAACCATGAAAGTGAGACTCCATTTGAGCAAATACTGTTTTTAAATAAGACAAATCACTTAAGTGATTGTCTTCACAAGTTTTGTAATTTTCGAAAATAGAAGCAACTACTGCACCGGAAGATCCTACACCATATCCTTGCGGAATAGACGAATCGAAAAATATCCCCTGTCCAACATCAAATTCAAAACTAGAGAGGTCCATAGGACACAAGAGTTCATCTTTCGAACTCAGTTTCTTTAGATACTGACAAAATGCCTTTAGCTCACTATCAATACGAAAATTCTTATCTCTAGGAAAGGTCAACTTTCCTTCGAACAAGGAATATGGCACGGCAAGTGCCATGGAATTTCTTATTATGGAATACTCTCCAAAGAGAAGTACTTTAGAATAGAAGGATTTCATTACTATAGATACCTTTCAGGTCCAGTTCCAACATGATCATAAATAATCTTATTAGACTCAGTAAAACTCGAAAGCTCTGAAATGATAAATTCCTTAACTTGCTCAGAAATATTTTCTGGATACAGAATATGAACATTTGGTCCAGCATCTAAAGTGAAACAAACTGGCAAGGATGTTCGTTCTCTAAAGTCCCTTATTCTTTCAATGATGGCCAAGGTGTTAGGCCTCATTAAAATAAAGCTAGGGTTTGAATTCATCATTAACCCATGAAGCTCTAAGGCCTCAGACTCAACGATATTGCAAAACTCTAATAGGTCTGCAGTTTGCATCGCTTTAATGATTTTTTCGATATTAGTTCTAGCATTAGAAAACCTAATCTGAGAAAAAGGATGCTCAGTCATAAGAGCATGACCTGCTCTTGAGCTAACGGCCTTCTGTCCACTATCAACGATCAAAATAGTATCTTGGTAAGTTTTAAATACTTCATCAAGTTCTAAAACTTCTCCTGCAATCTCATTAGTTGAATTTATAAGCTGATGCTCAAAATCCCCCCAACTTACAACACCACCATAAATAGAACGACACGCGCTACCTGATGCTAATCTTGCCATGAAAGTTGCTTTTCTTTTTATTTCTTCTTGAGATAAGTCAAGGCCAAAGACCTCACTTTCTATTGTACATAAACCTAAGGCGAGAGCACTCATACTCGATGCACTTGAAGCAATTCCTGCAGAATGAGGAAATGTATTAGTAGATTCTATCTCTAAGCTGATATAGCGAAGAAATGGAAAATAATCAAAATGCTTTACGAGGTATTTGGATATTTTCTCTTGAAAGCTTTCATTCTTCTTGCCTTCAAAATAGAAATCTAACTGCACTTCAGTAGAGTCCTTGTCCTTAGGAGACCAAGAAAAATCCATTGTAGTCTTTGCTTCATTAAGAGTTAAACTTATAGAAGGATTTGAAGGCAGTTGGTCACCAAATTTTCCCCAGTACTTTACTAGAGCAATATTTGAGGGACTAATCCAAGAGATTCTCCCTGAATCATCCACTATATCTTTCTTTTTAAATTTTCTAATGAAAGAGTTCATTCTTTGTTTCGTCCCCTATGGCACCGAGTATTAAGTCTTCATATGGAATGAAAACATCATGACCCTTATTAAAGAAGTATTTCTTCGTTTCCTCAGGACTTCTATCACTCGTAACAAGAAGGAAGTCTCCTCCCCATGCTCCAAGAGACTTAACTTCTCCCCAATAGTTTGAGAATAGCTCATCCTTAACTGGTCTCAAATCTAGTGTTTGAGCAACAATCTTCTCGTGAGCGCCAATAAGGAACTCAAATTCTTTCAGGCTAGTTGTTGTTGAGATCTCTTCAGTAATATCTGAGATGCTCAAGATAATACCATTATCTATTGGCCTAAGAGAGTTATAATACTCTATCGCCTTTCTAGAGTCTTGCTTCTTTCCTCTATAGACAAAATAGAGGTTATCTTTAAAGCTTGGATTAAAAACTGTTGGAGACCATTTTGGCCCATGAGAGTTCTTAGAGTAGAAAATAGGCCCCTCAGATTGAGCGCAGGCCACATCATATC
Source organism: Halobacteriovorax sp. HLS (assembly GCF_004006665.1). NCBI lineage: Bacteria > Pseudomonadati > Bdellovibrionota > Bacteriovoracia > Bacteriovoracales > Halobacteriovoraceae > Halobacteriovorax > Halobacteriovorax sp. HLS. The sequence goes on along the minus strand of NZ_QOCL01000003.1, from coordinate 218,002 downwards.
CAGATCCACCATATGTGTTAAAAAGAAGCTCAAAAGGGCTTACATATGCCCACTGGGCCATATTATGAACTAGAGTTGAACTAGAGCCAAGTCCCCACTCCATTGGAAAACCAAGATTAGTTTCAACGTGCACATCCACATTATCTCTTAGAAAATGAGGATTTTGTTTTCTTGCTTGACGTAAAATATTCTGAAGAACAAATTCTTCAGGTCTTGGGTCGTCACTGATAATCTCAAATCGCCAAAACTCAAATACCGACTCAAACCAAAGATTCGAAGCGACATCATAACTTTTCCAATATAATTTAGGAGAAAATGAAGGGGAATACTTAACATTTAATGACTGCCCCACTGTCGTTGGAAGAGCTAATGACTTAGCTCCATCAAGAACAAAGTATTCTCCAGTAAGTAACAATTTTCCATGTCCATAAAAGAAGTGATCAGACTTGTTATTGTCTATATCTGCATTTTTACGAATGTTCTTTATATACTCAGGTGTAATATTTTGATTAATCACTGATAGTTCCTAAGGGCCGCAATATAGTCTCGCACACCATTAAAAGTTATGACTTTAGTATCAAACTCTTTCTTCGCCAAGGCCCGCTCTTCATCATTGGCCTCTAGATGATTAAGTATATTCATCAAGTGCATTTTCATGTGCCCTTTTTGAATTCCAGTTGTCACCAATGAACGAACAGCTCCAAAGTTCTGAGCAAGTCCAATGGCCGCAGTTATCATCATGAGCTCACTTGCTTTAGGATGACCAAGCATATCTAAAGAAATCTTCGCCATTGGATGTAAAGAAGTTAGGCCACCTATTGTTCCAAGAGACAAAGGTATCTCAATTTCAAATTTAAACTTTCCATCTTTAACTTCACAAGTTGTAAGACTTCTATATTGGCCATCTCTTGCCGCGTATGCATGACCACAGGCCTCAATTGCTCTAAAGTCATTCCCGGTAGCGAGAATGACAGCATCAATACCATTAAAGATACCTTTATTGTGTGTGACTGCTCTACTCACATCTGCCCTAGCAATTCTAACCGCTCGAGCAAACTTTGAAGCAAAATCTTCACCACTCATTCCTAGCCCTTTATCAGCTAGATCTTTAACATCCGCCTCTACCCAACACTTAACCAAACAGTCTGGTGTATAGTTAGAGAGAATGCACATAACAATTTGAACATTTCTTTGAGCTTCATCAAAACTATCTTCTACATTAATGAGCTGCTCAAGCTTTTTTCCAAATCCTTCAAGTACACTATTAATAAAATTTGCACCCATAGCATCGCAAGTTTCAAACTCAGCATGGATTTGGTAGTAGTCAGTTTCTAAATCCGTGCAGTTTTTTAGCTGAACAGACTTTATTCCTCCTCCTCTTTTATTCATATTTTGAACAAGAGGAGAAACAGCTTCGATTAATTCATTCTTTTTTTCATTGAAGAACTTTTCGAGTTCTTCAAATTGTCCGCTCCAAATAAAGTGAACTTGCCCAACTTTTGTTGTTGAGACGACTTCAGCTTTAAAACCACCACGATCAAGCCAAAACTTAGCCGCCTTAGCACTAGCTGCTACGACTGAACTCTCCTCAATAACCATAGGGATACAGTGTAATTTACCATTGAGTAAAAAATTAGGAACAACACCATATGGAGAATAGAAGTTAGTTACTGTATTTTCAGAAAAATCATCGAACACTTGTTGCTCTTTAGCATTATCATGCCAATAGCTTTGGATCTTATTCTTAGAGAATTGATTATTTTCTAAATAGTTTTCGACAAGGTAATTAATTTTTTCTAATTTCGAAAGTCTAGAGAAACCGCTAATTCGATTCAACTCTCCCCCTTACTTAGCGACCAGGTAAGCCTTGGCCATTTTTAGTGTGTCTATCTGTCCTTGCACAAAAGCTCTAAGATCTGCAATATTTGAAGCATGATCAAGATAACCCTTGGCCCTTCCTATAACACTCGAGCAATTAAGCTTTTCACTCAGCCACAGGCCATGAAGTGTATTGCTAATTCCACCTGAGATAATAATATTCTTACACAAGCATTTATTATTTAATTCATTAATAAAAAGGTTGATCTGATCTACCATCTCTAGTGCACTATGTCCAACAAACATTAAGTCTTCAGGCCTAGTTAGATTGTGACTTTTTTCACGTAATTTCTCTAACTTAGAGAAGTTAGTACCACCAAAAGCAGCAAGTTCTAACCCCTGAATGGGTAATTCTAAGAGCTTCTTAATAGACCTAGGCCCCATTCCCTGACCCACCTCTTTTACGACAACAGGAATCTGCGAATTGAGTATGGTACTAATAGTCTCAATAGGAGATAATCTGAAACGATCACCTTCAGGCTGATACCATTCTTGAAGTGGGTTTACGTGGATGATCAATCCATCTGCATCTAGCCGAGTAAGCATATCTCTGATTAAAGATACTTTTCCATCAGCAATAATTTCTTCGAGTTGAGCTATCCCTAAATTCGCATAAAAAGGACACTGCTCCCCTAAGTACTTTCTTAGGTCGAAGTCACTAAAGTCCTTCGAATTATCTAGTAAAGGACGACAAGAACCTAGCCCCATCCCTAATCCATACTCACCAGCAATCTTAGCAAGATTTTCATTAATTATCTTCGCACTACCAGTTCCACCAGTCATGCTAGAGATCCACAAAGGGGCCTTCATAGTTTTACCTAAGAACTCAAGAGACAAGTCCACTTCACTTGGATGAGCACTAAATAATGGTTCATAATCAAAATGTTGATTAAGGAAGGAGATATCTGTTTGAGACTTCTCTGCCAGAACTATATGTTCAAATTTTCTATCAGCTATATTTACCATAGAGCGTAATTAACATAGTTCCTATGGCCAGTCTAGTTTGATGGGCCAATTATTAAAATGAACTCACGCTTGAAGTCACTGATATTGTTAATAAAAGAAGAAATCTTTCCAAAGTAACACTCTTGCGTCTCGCAGTTTAGATCCATGGCCAAAAAAGCTATTCGCCCTGAACTATGGGATTGAATTTCTTGTAAGAGCTTTTTCATGCGATAGGGAGTATCCATGAAAATAGTGGTTTCACCTCTTTTGAGAAATTTATCTAATTGCGACTCTCTTTCAGGAGACTTAATAGGCAAGAAACCTGCAAAACTAAACGAGTTGTGATCTAGGCCACTCATTGCAAGGGCCAGTGAAATTGAATTTGAAAAAGGTGCTGAACAAACTTCAATACCACTTAAATGGCACTCCCTAACCAAGTCAACACCTGGGTCACAAAAAGCTGGTAGTCCACCATCGCTCATTAGAAAGACATTCTTTCCAGACTTCAAGTCTTTTAGTAAGGCCTTACATGCCTCTTTCTTCGTATGTTCATTATACAAGACAAAGTCTTCTACTACATCACGAGTAAGACCAAAGTGGAGCCATCTCCTTCTTCCTGGTTTAAGGTCTTCAATGGCGAGCGTATTCTTTGAAAGGTCACTAGCGGCTTCACTTAAGAGATTGAAAGCAGTTTGCTCTAGAGGACTAGACTCATCGATGGGAGTAGGAATAAGAGTTAACTTACCTTTCATAAATTCTCCTTACAGAAACAGGAATTACACTTGCAGAAAATTTGTAACTGAAGATCACAAGTGGAATTGAGCTAATTAAATCTAATGTATAGTGATATCTTAATGAAACTGTCGCAAGAATAATACTAATTCCCATAAAGCATGAAAAATAGAAATGCTTTGATTTCATTTTAAAAAACCACAGGCTCATAAGCAAAGAGATACCAGTATGACCACTAGGAAAACAATCTATAAATGTAGGTTGACCATTTTTAACGATAGAATTCAAAAAATATCCGTAACTAGATAGAGGTAATGGCTCTACAAAAGCAGAAGGAATAAAGAACTGCGGGCCAGTCACGGGGATAACAATGTAGAGAAAATAATTAAAGCAAAAAAAGATGGTCACACTGGCCATAGGTCTTGCGACTTTAAACTTTAATTTCTCAGGTAGAGAGCAATAATAGACAGTGCACATATAAAAGGGAAATAGGAAATAAAAGAGATAAGCAGTTTGAATCCAATCATAATAAAGAGTAGCAAAGAAGCTAGTTCCGGCCAAACGTTGAATAATATTTGCAATGGAATCACCCCAAAGCTTCTGGTCGAAAGTAGCAAAGAATTCGTCAAATCTTTGCAGACCATGACCTGTTTCATCAAGAATTCCTGTTTGGTCATATAAAAAAGGAATCATAGATCCCAGAAAAATTACATTAATCAAAAATTTAGCGAAATGAGACGAACTCTTAATCTTTGCTCCAAAAAGAGTCATGCAATAAACAATCACAATTGGTATCAAGCTACTAAAGCGAGCATCGTTTAAAAAAACCAAAGAATAGATAAAAATGAAGAGACAAAAGAAGCAAATAATTAAAGAGATACGGCCAAGTCCGAAGTCGTCTCTATAATTGTCCCATGATTTCTGTAATTTGTACTCAAACATGACTTGCTCTTGCTCACTTAACTGATTGACTATATATTGGCACAATGACAACAAACAGTATATCTCAATTTAGCTTAACCATAATACCTGGACTAGAAGAAATTGCCATAGATGAATTCAACACCCTATGGAGATTAGTAAATACTTCTCAAGCTCCGGCCATAGAAAGAAAGAAAGGAAAGCTCTATTTAGAAGCTGATATCTCTCTATTTTGTAAAATAATTCCATTTTTAAGAGTTCCTACTCAGGCCCTAATGCTAATTGACACTTTCGTTTGCAAGGATACACCAAAGTTATTTAATAAAATTTCGAAAATAGACTGGTCAAAAATAGTAAGAGGTCAAACACCCCTCTTTACAGCGAGTGCTAAAGAATCAAAACTAATAAATACAGCAATGATCAAAGAGAAAGCGCAAAAAGCATTCTTAGCTTCGGCCAAACATTCTCCGATAAAAGGAGCTCCGAAAGAGAAAAGTGAACTCAAAAATAAAGTTCACATTGATATCTATCAAGATACTGTGAAGATTGAATTTAATCTCGGAGGAGAAAGGTTAGACCGAAGGGGATTAAAGAAGAATACCGACCAGGCTCCTCTGAGAGAGAGTATTGCAGCGGCAATGGTTTGGAAACTAAGAGAATTTGAAAAGCAAAGACTCCTAGATCCTATGTGCGGTACAGGAAGTTTCTCCCTTGAGGCCGCCACTATATTTATGTATAACAAACATAGGGATTATGATTATCAGTATGCTCCATTTTATACCGGCCTACCTCTCCAAAAAAGAGTTCAAATCCAAGAGAGTACTTTCGAAGAGATTATTTACTGTGATAAAGAGGCAAAGGCCGTAAAAGCAAGTAAGGAGAATCTAAAGAAATTAAACTCCACTAAACTGAAGTGCATTGATGTCCAAGACTTCTTTAAACTAGAGGATTGCGAAGAGGAATACTCAATTATTCTTAATCCTCCTTATGGTAAGAGAATAAAGCTTGATGAAGGTCTACAAGATCTTCTAACTAAAATTATTACTAAGAGTAAATCCCTAAAAAAGGCCCGCCACCTAGCGATGGTATTTCCCAAGTGGGCCATCTCGTCTCTAAAGAATGAAATAATTGAATTTAAAACTGAATTCAGTAATGGTGGCATCGAAGTGGTTTTTATTATTGTGAAATTAAACTAGAATTAAGAATTTTCTGTAAATCTTTATATAATATCCTACTTCTGCGAGGATGAGCTTTCTTCTTTGATGCAAGCTCTCTTTCATTACTCTTCATTATTGGACCAACAAAGCGAGAATCTTCTTTCTTGTTTTCTAAAATTAATTTTTCTCCATCAGGTAATTCAATGACAATTGAATCCTCACCTTCAAGAAGTAAACTTTCCAAGAAAACCTCTCTATTACTAACTGGTATCGTATCAAGATCAAATTCCAATTTTACTACACGAGAATCCTGTGTTGCTTCAACTCCTGTAGACTTCCTTAATGAAATGGAACTTGAATCAACAATCCCTAGTAGGTTCAGTCTATCTGCTTCAACATTACTACCTGACAACACGGCTCCAGATGTACTCTTAATTTTAGAGTTATCATTGTTAGCTAGACTCGAAGAGGAAGAAGTATTAGCAGGAGCAACTATTTTACTACCTGCAACTTCTGTTTTTGAACTACTCGTCCGCTCTCCATTAGTAACACTAGGTCTACTTATTTTAAAGTCCTCGGACTCACTAACCCGTTCACGATCAAAGCTCTCTCTAGTACTAACCTTAGTGGCCCCCTCATCGTTTTGAACTCCAGTAGCGGGTTTACTTTGAAGAGCTTGCAACTCATTTTCCAAACGTATTTTTTCGTTCTTAACTTTTTGTAACTCGACTTCTTTTTTTAGCGCATCGATAGACTTATCTTCAATATTTGTTTTTACTACTTCTTCATTCTTATTGTTATCTTCAATGTACTTCTTTAAGCGATCAAGCTGCTTTAATAACTCTGTCTCACGTTTAGAAGGCGTATCAGACTTAACTGAATCTTGAATTTTCACCTTATTAAAGTCTAAACTTGATTGGCGTTTCCCTATACTAAAGTACGGATCACTTTTAGGCACTTTTGATATCACCTCAGATCGATCATCTCTATTTATTAATTCAGAACTTACAGATTTCTGTGTATTCTCTTTTTTCTTAATTTCTGTCGCACTAGATACAAGAGTTTCACTTGCAGACAACTCCTTAAAGTAGGTCTTTAATCCTCTCTCTCTAGATCTCATATAGGTTAAATCATCTATCGTATTAGTTCTTTGAGTATCTTTATACGTTTTAGCAATATTTAAGACTCTACCAAGATGATGATTTGTCTTTGCATTTTCCTTACTTCGATCGCGTATGAATTCAGCTCGCGAAGTCCCCACTCTAACCTCAAGTCCTCTAAAAGTTTTATTTATTTCATCATCTATAGCTTGAAGCTTTTCTTTTAGTTTTGCTCTTTCTTTTTCTTTTTCAGCTAATAGAGTCAAATTCTTATCATTAACTTCCTTATTAGCATCAACAGACATCTTAAAGTAGTCCTTAAAATCTTTTAGACTCTCAAGATTAACAATTCTGTGACTCTTTCCGTTTTCATCGATATGCTTAACAGAGATCTCATCTAGAAATGGATTTGATTTGAGTTTACTAGTGAATTCTTCACTGACATTATCTAGATTTAAAAAATGGCCGTCTTCTGTTTTATTTTCAGGATTGATTAGATTTTCAATTTCAATCAGAAACTCTAAAGACTCTTTGTCTTCTCTTGTTGTGTCAATAAGGCTTACGACTTCCCCTTTAAGACCTTCAATCTTTCTATCAAGCTCAAGAATCTCAGGAACGACTTCTTCTCTACTAGCATATAACTTAACCATATTATTCGAAGCTTCTTGCTCATCTAAGTTTTCATAAGTTGGAGGACTAACTACTCTTCTATTATGTTTACAGAAATACTTATCAACATTGAATATAACTTCATCTACAAGCTCTTTGAATACTTTTTCTTTAGTATCTTCATTACTCATAACTTCTGGATATTTTCTTAAGACCACCTTCTGCGCAGCGATTCTAAGTTGTTTAGAAAAGCTATCATTTTCATCATTAAAGTCTTGCCCACCAGTATCTAAAATATTTTGAAAGATTGCTTCTTTTTGTGGTTTATATGAGTCCATTTGAGACTCTATCTGATTCGATACTTCAAGACATCTATTGTCAAAGTGCTTCAGAAGTCTTTGCTTAGAGTCTGTGAGAATATTCCTTATATTCTTATTCGAAATTTCAATACTAGACCTTTGAGTGACAAACTCAACCCTATCTTCTTCATTAAGGATATTTAACAAAGGAATATGTTCAAAACTCGATAAGTCTTTTTCAGTAATTTCTCTATTCTTAGAGCTAGATTTCTCTAGGAGAAGCCTTCCCATGACCATATCAAAAGGCACGTTTTTATAAATTGGTGAGTAAGTATCATAATCTTTTAATAATGTGTGATAATACTCTAATTTTGCCTTTTCTAAACTCGATAGTTCACTATCCTTCTTTTTCTTAAGTGTATCTATCTCTTTAAAGACACCATCTTTTCCAGAAAAGCATTTATCAAATAGTTCATCAAAGTGAGATGAACCCATAAATTCCCGATATGAAGTTGTATTAGACTTTAGGTCGTTATGAAAAGAGTCTAACAGTATTGTGTCAGAAACATTATTAAGCGTTTCCTTGGCCAATGCCTCATCTTCAGCAGTTAAAGTGAGCCCATTACTGGAGATTTTTTTCACACACCTACAATAAGGAACATGCTCAACTTGATTATTGCAGTTGAACTTCATCATATTATTACTTAATTGCTCTAGTGGTGAGATACCTTGAGTAAATTGATTCTGACATTGAATTGCTTCAGAGCTAAATAGCGTTTGAGACTTTGAGAAATCATATTGCACAGAAACCATTCCAGGCAGTGCAAAAACCTCCGCCATACATGTCACTAAAAATATTGAAAGTAATAATTTCTTCAAAGCATCCTATATCGTAAATTTATATACAATAATCGGAATACTTGAGTGAAAACTTAATTTTAAAGTATAAGTGAGCTAAACTATTCAAATTCTTGCTGTGAAGTGCCAACCTTTAGAAGTTTTTTAAGGTCAACATACCTCTTTCGGTCATCCTTACTTCTTTTTGGCCTTTGCTCTTTCTCATCTTTTACAGCTCTCTTTAACTGACCAGTCTTCTCAGTTTTGGCGACTTGATTATTTTCAACAAATAGCTTCTCTCCATCAGGTAGCTCTAAGATTAAAGAGTCTTCTCCACTATAAAAGAGATTTTTGATAAAGGCCTCTCTTTCAGATGAATCAATCTTATTAAACATAAAATCGATTTTGACAACTCTTGAGTCACTGGCCCTTTGAGTATTATTAAGATCAGATAGGTTTACAATTTCAAAACTAGAGCTACTATCTTCTAATAAAGAGAAGCTTGAGCTAGCTGGTGCTCTGCTTGATCTAGCTTCCGAACCTGTAGTACTTGCAGAGATACTCTCAGCAGATACGCTTGAAGAGCTTACAGCACCTGAGCTTGCAGCAGGAGCACTTGGCACGGCACTAGAAACTGGTAATGAGCTTGATGCTGACTTGCTAGAGTTAAAAGAAGCTCCAGTACTCGCACTTAGAGTTTCAAAACTAGCTGGTCTTGAGCTATTTTTTGAAGCTGGGTCTACAAGAGAGTTCGTATCATTTGATTTAGCGAGTGCCTTCTTTTGCTGTAAATTGCTCTTTTCACTTTTAGTTTGAGCAATTTTCTTTTCAAGATTTGCCTTTTCAATATTTAACTTTTCAAGTTCAATTTTATTTTTTAGATTTTCAATTTCTTTGTCTTCAGCTGATTGCGAAGACGAGCTGAGTTTCGTTTTTTCCGAGTTTTCACTAACTAGCTTCTCTAGCCTAGCAATAGCATCCTCAATCTCGCTCTTCTTTTGCTGCTGATCTTCTTGTTCGACTTTAGATACAATTGTATTAACTTGTGTATTATCAGTAACTGCCCCAGGAGCTTTAAAGTACTTCCCTAAGCTTGAAATGACACCTTCACTTTTAATAATACTTGGTTTCTGGATTGGTAGTGAGTCTTGAACTAATTTCTTAGGAGTGGAATTTGTACTTGTCACATAAGCCTTTTCATTTACTTCAAAATTAAGCTTAGAAAGAGCGTCCTGAACTCTCTGTCTACGACTCTTTCTACTAGTCGTCAGGCCAACGTTTTGGTTGAATGATCTCATATGTTGTCTACCAACTTCAGAAGAAGCAATGATTTCGCTATACCCTTGGTCTCCGAACTCCTTTTTCAAGTCAGCAATAAATGCATTTCTACCTTTATTTAAATCACTATAACCTTGGTTCAAACGAGATAATTTAGCTTGAACATCTTTTTGTCTCGTGGTCAAGACATCAATCTTCTTTTGTCTGTCTTCAACTGAAGTCTCTTCATAGCCTTTAAGGATCATATCAAGCTCTGGCTTAAACTCATCATAGCTGATATGAGGAACAAGACCTACCGCTGTTAAAAGAGGATCGCACCTTTGTGAATCACAATTATTTAGTAAATTTCTTAAATCTTCATTCTCAAGATCAATAACTTTTATTCCATCAACAACTTTTGAAAACTCCCCTTTACTAAGAGAAGTAAAAACTGCTTGCTCAACATGAGAATTCTCTAAAGACTCTTGCTCATAAGCAAGCTCATTATTAATTGCTTCCAACTCATTAGAGGCCTCTTCTATAGACCCATGAAGAAGTTTAAGAGAGTCATCAAATGTCTTAAATGTTGCAGACTTAGATTTTATAATTTCTTCATTAATTTCAAGAGACTGAAAAACATGAGTTAGTTCTTTTTTTGAACAATAGAGTTTATCAATATCAAATAAAAGAAGCTTTTTCGTAATGTCATCATCTGCAAGATTTTTAGCTAAGAAGCTTTCAATTTTTTCTAGAGTAGCAAAATCCTCTTTAGTCTCAGGATTAATAACACTTTTCATCATGACATCATACTGCTCATCTAAATTAAAGCTTAATGCATTATCTACAACTTTTCGAAACTCTCTACATTCACCTTCAACAATTTTATTTGCAAAGTTCTTTGTGAGCATTTTATTTTGATCACTCTTAAGTTTCTGTAATCCTAATTTAAACACTGAACGCTGATCTAAAGACACCCCTCTTAAGCTAACATTAGGTACAGCATAACTGATATCTTCAAATTCTGGATATGCGCTTAACTGCTTACTCAAAAGAAAATTTCTTCTTTTGTTTTTGGACATCATTTTAAAATACGGTGAAACAGTTGATAATCTTTCCCAGTCAATTGCTTCAGACTTAGTCTCTTTTAAGCTAATCATTAAGGCATTCAGTTGAATAAGCTCTTCACCTCTATCAAAGTGAGTATTCTTTAATTCATTTACGATATCATCAAATGCCGTAACCTTTGCCTGCTGATTAATTGAGGCCTTAGCGTCTGATCTCGAATTATTAACTTCTTGAATATTCTGATTAGAGACAGAGGGACTTAAACATTTATCAACAAGGTTAGTTCCAGAAATAGTCATTGAGAGATTCAAAAAACTATCAGAGTTATATATGTGCTCCTTAGCTTTTAAAATATTTCTCTGTGCAATCATATTCTTTACATATTCCACAACTTTAATTTCTTTTTCTGCAGATAGATTAAATTTATCTTTTGAAATTATGGCAATACATTCACAAAACTCTTTCGGATCACTCTTACTATTACAGTCAATTTTATTAAGGTAATTCGAAAGAACAGCGAGCCCTTTTTCAGAAGAGTTTGCTTTTACACATTTTAGAGCTTCAGTTGAAAGAGAGCCCTCTAGATTGCTAAAGTTCATCTGAACATTTGTCATGCCTGGTAAGGCCCATGAGCTAGAGATACTAAATGTGAAAAGAAATAATATTGTTTTCAATTTCTATTACCCTCGTTATATCTGACTATCGTGATACGAAGCCTTTTACTTAAGTAATTTTACAGTTAAATCATGGTTAAAATGTAGTGAATACAGGTAAATAAAAGTTAACAAAAATAATTCTTCTTTAAGTTAGTATGAATTTTTGGAGACTTAACGGTAATAAACAATAATTTCTAATTAATGAGCTTTTCATATTTTTCTAAGCTCAATAAAAAATACACTAGCTCTTTATTTAGGCAATTTTACTCTTTTAAATAAACAGCTGTCTTCACACTCACACCAGAGACATGTTTAATAAAACAAATTTCATTAGTAGATGCCTTTGTTATTTGTTCATGCTTAGAGTTTAAAAGATAATCTATTAAAATCTCTTTGACTTTACCATCGGGTGTTTTGAGAATAAGTACTGAACCTTGTTCAACTCCAAGATCTCTACTCTTGACCATAATTGCAATATGCTTCTTCTTTTTAACATCGAGAACTTCACCGATATAACACTTATCAGTTCTTTGAGTTATTTGGTTTTTAAGTTTCTTAAAAAGAATATCCGATTTATTAACATGGTAGAAGCCACGAATAATGGTCCCAGGATATGCTTCTTTTAGATTACGAGCATTTTCATCGCAAGGGTTGTTTAGTTGTTTGGTAGTTAGTGAAACAAGCTCTGAAAAAGGCACATGCCGAAGGTCAATTCTAACAGTATCAATTCCAATATCCATGAGTTCTTCTATATGTTCACAAAGATAGTGGTCTTTAGTATTAAACATAAAAGTTCCATGAATATTCTCTACAATTGGAAACCCTTTATGTGGACTCTCTTCACTTGATCCTGCTAATTCGATATAGCTTTGATTAGAAACCTTTTGCTCTTTTTCATTATTTAAAATAAAGGGAGACACAAGACTTCTTGGCGTATAGAAAAGTAAAATTCTTCCAAATGCTAGAAACTCTATCGGAATATTAATTTCTTGAATATACTCTTTTAGAATATTCTTAGGAAGTTCAATTGATAGAACGACTCTTTCAAGATTATTTCCTGCCAGCTCAATCCACTTCTTGATTCCAATGAGGTTATGATTTCCATTTTCCAGAACTAACTGTATTGCTAAATTCTTATTATTCTTAATCCAATTCAAGGCACCTGCATCTTGAACTCTTACAGCATCAATATTAGAGAAATCGACTTGTGCAATCTGATCAATTCTTTGATTAAAGATAGTTTCAGTCATTAAGATATCCCAATCAAAAATGACTCTAAAACCCATCTCTTTTAATTGGGCCGTAAATTCATTGTATCGGTTTGGAGAAACTTTTCCAAAACGAGAAAATAACATATGACCAACAATAACTTCTTTAACTTGGTTTTCTTTTAAAACCATAGCTTGTTCAATCGTATCAACAGGACTAATTATCTTCATCTAGAATCCCTCGATCTTAAGAGGTTCCACTGCTTTGCCCCTTCAACATAAGGAATCTTAAGCAATATTCCTGGTCGTGAACGATTCGTTCTTTCTCCATCCGTCTCAATTAAGAAGTCTGCCTTAAAAGCGACACTATCTCTATCAAAAGGAACTAGCTCTAGATCATCCCCTTCCTCAAAGGCACTTCTTACTTCGACTAGAAGAAAATCATTCTCAACAACCTCTAAAACGACTCCTGCGATGGTATAGTCGCCTTGCTCATGCTCTCGATCAGAATAGATGGAAGTCGCATCAGCGGGCTTAATAAGACTCGCTTGGGTGTACTCACGATGAGTGATTTTTCGAAGCTCTCTTTCCCATTCAAGCATTTGTTCTGAAAGGACGTGGCCATGCTCACGGTAATATTTTAGAGCACTAGAGTAAACCTTACTTATAGTCCCTGCATAGTGAGGGCTTTTCATACGCCCCTCGACTTTCAAAGAGTCAATCTTTCCTTTAATAAACTCTGGAAGAACTCTTATTCCCTCTAAATCTTTTGAACTCATAAAGTATGCATTCTTCTGTTCATGAGTCGCACTGTCAATATTTGAAAAATCAAGTGAGTATTCAAAGCGACAACTATGAGCACAACCTCCACGATTACTATCTCTACCCTGCGTAAAATTTGAAATGACACAGTTTCCAGAATAGGCCATACACATGGAACCATGAATGAACATTTCCACTTCAAGCCCACTGACTTCTTTAATCTTTGCTGCCTCAGCAACAGAAACTTCTCGACCCAGGACGATTCTAGTGACACCCATCTCTTTCCATAGAAGTGCGGCCTGAGAATTTAAACAACTTGCCTGAGTAGATAAGTGAATATCGATAGAACAGTTTTGGGCAACTGTTTCAACCACACCAAGATCAGAAACAATTACGGCGTCCACTTTTATTTTCTCAATATAAGAAAGAAATTCTGGCAACTCTTCTAGATCACTATCATGTAAGAAACTATTGAGAACCACGTAAACCTGAGCGCCTCTTTCGTGAGCAAATTCTACTCCTTCTTCTAATTCAGCATAAGTGAAATTATCAGCAGCAGTACGAAGACCAAATTTTTGTCCTCCAAGGTATACGGCATCAGCACCATACAAAACGGCGACTTTCAGTTTTTCGAGCGAACCAGCTGGAGCAAGTAATTCAGGGACCCAGTGTGTCATTAGTTATCCTATTTAAATTTAAGAGTTTTATGTAGCAAAGTTTTTATATACAATAAAGGAAGAAAGAATTTTTTACCTGAACAAGTGACTGAAATTACATAATGATAAAAAAAATACTAATACTACTTACAATTATTACTCTTGGTGGCGCTGGATTTATTTATATTAAATATAAAAATACTATCGCAACAGTCTACCCTTATCCATATTTTGTGAAGTATGAACTTCCAAAAGAGGTCAATGAAATTGAAAATGCTGACGTTCTCATCGTTGGTGATGCCTTGGGCGTATCCCTTAACCGTTTCTTACCCGAGATTATTTCAACCCTATCTAAGAATCTAAGAACAGAGTTAAAGATTTATAATTGGTCGGAATCTGAAGCTGCGCTACACAGAACATTAATCAAGCTTAGAAAATTAAAAAAAACTCCCCCTATTGTTATCTATATTGGTTCAACGCAAGAGTTTCTTGAAAAACGCCTGATGGTAGCAGATAGAAAAGTGTATGATGCAAATTTGGCCCTTTTTGAAGATGAGAGATTTTCTTCTGCCATCATGAGCTTTCCTATATTGAGCAAATTCATCTATCAGAAGCCATCAAAGTACTTTATTCTTGATGATAAAGTCGTTCCCTTTAATAGAGCAAAGACATCTTTTATTTCTCAAACGAGAGCCGAATATATCTATAAGTATTACCAACTCCAACTTAAGCAACTTACAAGTCTTATGAGAGAGAGAGGATCAACACTTATTGCTGTAACGACTCCGATTAATTTAGAGGTTGCTCCAAGACTAGTTTGTGACAACGCAGAGACAAATACGATTATGATAGAGCAAAATGATATTGAAAAGCTCCTTAAAAGTGGAAAGAGTAAAGAAGCTTTAAAAAGATCAAAAGCTCTTGTCGCCAACTCTACAGGAAATGCAAGAACGTATTACCAACTTGGAAGAGCTTATCTCTTAGAGGGTGATCTTTCAAAAGCAAAAGAGAATCTCTCTCTTGCCAGTGCTTTTGATTGCGAAAACTGGAGATCAAATCCAATATTCAATAAAATTCTAACTAAACATTTTCAAGAAAATGGTCATAGAATAATCGACTTTGCAAATATTGTTGAAAGTGGACTTGGAAGAGATATTACATTTAAAGATGATATTTACGCTCAAGACGTCTATTACCAAAAGCTGTCGAAAGAATTTATTTCTACAATTAAAACGATTTTAAAGATATAGGACTATTATGAATCAACTAAGTGGACCTTTAACATTAAATTTAAAACGAGGCGATATCATTTGCGCGGAAGGCGAAAATGAATATGACCTATTCATAGTTCACTCCGGAAAAATTTTAATCTTTGTGACTAGTGGTACTAAGGTGACACCCCTGGCGCACATAGAAGCAGGAGAATACTTAGGAGAACTTAGCTTCTTTGACAAAAAAAGTCGCAGTGCGAGCGCCGTTTGTCTCGAAGATACTACTGTCATAAAAGTTCCCGTTGAAGAAGTTTCCAATCAGTTTCCAGACTGGCTAGAAACTCTTGCCACAAGTATTACAGCAAGACTAAGAGTTGCCGATGAACTTCTCGCCAAAAAAGGAATTAGAAAGAAGAATGTTAAAACGATGCCTTCTCTATCTATCGAAGAACAAAGAGAATATTATTCATACTTGCAAGCTTATAAAAGTGAAAATGGATTAATTGATAAAGAAGAATAAAAAAAGCGGGGAAGACTTCCCCGCTCATAAAAAAACTAGATCAGTTTCATTTCGGCAACTGATTTCTTCTCTGCACGTAACTCTTCAAGTGTACTAGCAAATTTTTCAGAACCAAAATCATTGTGCTTAACAGATTCAACTACAATTAACTTCCCGCCTTCAACTCTACATGGGAAAGAGAAGATAAGACCTTCATCTACGCCATACTGACCTGTTGAAGATAGACACATTGAAAATGTCTCACCAGGAGCTGTGTCGTGTGTTAGATTATAAACACCCTGAACACAAGCATTTGCAGCAGACGCAGCAGAACTTGCTCCACGAGCTTTAATAATTGCAGCCCCTCTTTTTTGAACAGTAGAAATAAACTCTCCACTTAACCAATCGCTATCAGTAATTACTTCTGCAGCTGGTTTTCCAGAAATAGTTGTGTTGTAAAAATCTGGATATTGAGTAGCGGAGTGATTTCCCCAGATAGTCATATTTTTAACTTCAGTAACATCAACCCCTGCTTTCATAGCAAGTTGAGTTTTCGCTCTATTCTCATCTAAAGTAGTCATTGCAAAGAATCTATCTTTCGGTAGTCCAGAATTTTCCATTGCGATTAAGCAGTTTGTATTACAAGGGTTACCTACAACAAATAATTTACAATCGTCTGCACCATGTGCGGCCATTGCTTTTCCAAGTGGTCCAAAAATTCCACCATTTACTTTAAGAAGATCTGCTCTTTCCATTCCATCTTTTCTTGGAACTGCACCAATGGCCAAGATCCAATTACAACCACTGAAGGCCTCTTCCATTTTATCAGTACAAACAATATTCTTTAATAATGGAAAAGCACAATCGTCTAATTCCATTTTTACACCCTCAAGTGCTCCAAGAGCTTGAGGAAGTTCTAATAGATTCAGTTCGACCTCTGTATCTGTTCCAAACATTTGTCCCGATGCAATTCTAAATAAAATTGCATAACCAATT
Organism: Halobacteriovorax sp. HLS; assembly: GCF_004006665.1. Lineage (NCBI taxonomy): Bacteria > Pseudomonadati > Bdellovibrionota > Bacteriovoracia > Bacteriovoracales > Halobacteriovoraceae > Halobacteriovorax > Halobacteriovorax sp. HLS. The sequence continues at coordinate 201,214 of NZ_QOCL01000003.1, read as the reverse complement.
TGTCCTGCTGCACCTGTTACGGCCACTCTAACGCGTTTAGTTGTCATTAATTTCTCCTTCATTAATAAATCACTATATTTTTAATCACTTTTAAACATTTTTCAAAGTCTTGCCGTGTTAACAAAATGAAACTAAATGGCCTCATAAATTGACTAATACCTGCATGAACCTTAAACTTACACTTTAGAAAATACATTTTAAATGATTTAGATTATAGAATCTATGAGGAATGAATGTCAGAAAATCAGGCAAAGCCACAACATAAGAAAAAATCCAAGGGAAAATATAGAGGAAAGAAAAAGCCTCGGTCTTTTGATAATAAGTCTGGAGGCAAAGGTCCTTCTAACAACGGCAACAAGAATAACAATAATAAGAAAAAGAAGTTCTTTAAAAAAGGTCCAAGACTTTCTGCCGAAGAGCTTATTACCCTTAAATACAATAACCTCCTAGAGCAACATCTACTTGCTAGAAAGAAGTACTTTGCCCTATTTCATAGAGCTGACCCTAACCAAAAGGCCAAGCTAGAGAGAATTTACTATAATACAGCAAGTAAACTTCGAGAGTTTGAGATGACTCTTACAGGTGAGAAAAAAGAACTCTTTAAGAAACACTTTGATTCTCTAAAGCCTGATTATCAATACAGTACTAATCATGATCTTCCACCTGAGCCAGAGCACGTATCTCACCAAGAAGAATTCGAAGATCCTCACTACCTAGAAATGCAAAAAGAAGCTAAATACGCTGACGATACTGAAGAAAGTATGGGCAGCATCGAAGACTACAAAAAGTATAAAGGTTTAGTATAAAAAAAAAGGTCTTAGAAAAGACCTTTTTTTATACTTAAAATGTCATTAATTAATAAGTGATTAAAGAGCAACACTTACTTCTGACGCTCTCTTTACAGAGTTAGGCATCATTTCCGAAGCACCTTCAAGCTTTAAGTAATTATCTAAAGTTTGATCATGATCTTTTAAGATCGCTTCTTTTAACTCTAAAGAGTTAATGTCTAGAACTTCACAAACCTTCTTAAGCATTTTAAGAGGGATGTTACAAAGAGCTCTTTCTACGTTAGAAATAAACTGTCCATTTTTGTAACCAAGTAAGTGTGAAAGTTCAGATTGAGAGTAACCCTTTGGGTGATTGATTCTCTTAGTTCTGATTAATTTGGCAATGTTTTCAAAGCAGCGCATTATATTCTCCTATTGTGTCTTGTTGATCTTCACAATTTTCTATAAATAAAATATCAAAGAAGTGTGGTTAATTCCAAACAACTTTTGGTTATATTTAAAGCTACCTAAATTAACTAACGTTTATTTTCAACAACTTAAGCTCTTGAAAATAAATAAAGTCCCTTTTCACATTTCAAAATTGTGAAATGGATTAAAAGCTAATCGGCTAACCTATAGCTTATCTTAAGACCATTTTAATTAAAAAACAATAACTTATAATATAAATCTTAAAACAAGCTTAAGGCTTTTGAGTAATTTTATCAACTAAATTTTTAGAGATGTGAAAACTTTTAACGTATAAAAACACACTCACCTTTATAAAAAGTTTGCTCCACCATATTATCGTAGCTTGCGCGCTTATTCTTATTCTTAGAAATGATCTGAGAGAGAACTTCTTCACTCTTATCACCTAGATTCTTAGGTGCATTAACTAAGATAAAGTTTGCAAACTTTCCAGAATCCAGTGATCCGTGAGTTTTTGACAACTTTAAGGCCTGAGCGCCAGCAACTGTCGCTCTAAATAGGGCCTTAGTATATGTGGCGCCAGAGACCTTTGCTTTCGCATTTTGAGAAACAAATGATTGCATTACATCAAACATAGAAACGAATGGGCCACCACCAATGTCACTAGCTAAAGACCAGTGAATCTTATACTTCTCTGCCTTTTTAAAATTAAAAAGTCCCGAACCAAGTCCAAGTTGCTTAACAGGAGCATTAGAAGTAGGACAATGAGCAATAGAAGTCTTTGTATTAGATAAAGTCTTTAACTCAGCATCACTTAAATAGATCCCATGTCCCATGATTGTCTTAGGACCGAGCATTTTGGCCTTCTTATAAATATCTGTGTAAGTTTTAATTTTTTCATAGCCTTTAATCTTAGAATAAAGACCTAGTACATACTCAATTTCATTTGTGGTTTCACTTAAATGAGTTTGAATAAATGACTTATTCTTCTTAGCAAATTTAGAACTCTCAATCATAACATCAGGATGAGTTGTAGGTGCAAATCGAGGAGTAAGAGCATACTTATTTTTAAATTTTTCAGTTTGCTTCTTAACTAGAGCGATGGCCTGCTTCTTCGTCTGTGTTAAGTAGTCCGGTGACTCCATTGTCATCAGAACATTCCCAACAACGAAATCTCCTACAAAATACTTTAATGCATCATCTGCAGTATGAGCATGTATTGACGCATAGCAAGCTCCTCCCAGAGTTCCAACAGAAACCAGCTCATTAGCAAATTTTTGTGCCTTATCCTTTGAGTAGCCCTTATCCTTAAACTTGGCCTCATAAGGCCATGTGTAGTTTATAAGCCATTGTAGTAGATTCTTCTTAGGCATTAGCCTCACATCGTCCTGCACCCAATGAAAGTGTGTGTCAAAGAAGCTTGGCATACAGACCTTGCCTAATGTATCCATAACTTCAATTGATCTTTTAGCGTTATATTTTGGAAGTATTGATTTTTCCTTACCAATTTCTAGAACTTTGTAGCCATCTTTCGACCTTTTTAAGACAAGTGCTCCATTTTTAATAAATTCACATGACTTATCAGATTTAGGATTTAAAATATGACAAAGAATAATTTTATATAATGGCAACAACGGGAATCTCCTATGATTAGTTCAAAAAATAGCAAAACCTATCAGATCACGCTTATCTTAACAATGGTCTTCTTATTTTTTTGCAATAATTCCCTGGCCAGTAACCACAAGATAAATAAAGTCTTAGAACTAAATATTGACTCTGCCATTGGAGCGGCAACCCTTAATTATACCAAAGAAGGTTTTAAAAAGGCCGATGAAGGAAAGTACTCTCTCATACTCATTCGCATGAATACTCCCGGAGGGTTTCTTTCAACGACTAAAGAAATTTTATCATTGATTGGTGATAGTAATATTCCTGTCGCGATATGGATCACACCTGAAGGAGCCAGTGCAACCAGTGCAGGCGCAATTATAGCTTCGGCCTCTCACCTTCTCTATATGAGTTCTGCAACGAATATTGGCGCGGCCACACCTATTCAAATGAGTGGTGATTTGGATAAAGGAGATGTGAGAAATAAAGCTGTAAATGACCTAGTTGCATTAGTTACTGGCTTTGCACAAACGAGACATAGAAATACTGTCCTCTATGCAGATATGATTGATAAGGCGTCAAGCTTCGAATCGAGCTCTGCTCTAAAGAATCAATTAATTGACGGTATCGCAAACTCTAAAGAAGAGCTCTTTAAACAAATTAATGGCAGAGAAATTTTGGTTAAAGGTGAACCATTAACACTTGCTGTGGAATCTTTAAGCTTCACTCAATATGATATGGACCTTGGCCAAAAACTTCTTAATATTTTAGGCGATCCAAATACTTCATATATTCTCTTTCTCATTGGAGCAGCTCTACTTTATTTAGAATTTCAAGCGGCAGGTGGTTTTATTGCGGGCTCTATTGGTGTTATTTTTCTTGTCTTTGCCGGTATAGGGTTTCAAGTACTACCGCTTAACTTTGGGGCCCTCGCCCTTATTGCATTAAGTTTCGTTCTCTTTGTTTTAGAGATGTATATAACCAGTTATGGAATACTGTCCTTAGGCGGACTTGCAAGTCTTGTCTCAGGATCACTGTTTCTCTTTAGAACTGATAATGCCTATATTTCCGTTAGTAGAGAAATAATCTACTCCAGTGCTGGTGCCATAACAGTATTTATGGGATTAGTTTTCTATATGATGGTGCGAGATCAAAAGTACATTGGTAAGAAAGTTTTCAATCCAATTATTGGTCAAAGGGCGACAATCATCCAAGAGCTAGAGAAGCATGGAGAGCACTATACATACCAAGTAAAAGTACACGGAGAAGTGTGGAAGCTAGAAACACTTAGTCCAAAAGAAGTTAATGAAGAAGTAATTATCGAGTCAATAACAGGACTAACTTTAAAGGCGTAGCTCATAGCGAAGCATAATCGACTCTTCACTATCTGGATCATCACGCAACTGAATAGAGAAAGTCTGACCTTCGCTTAGTTCATGGAGAGACTCCACGCTATAGGCCGTACCTCTAGTTGTATTAATTATTGAAATTTTATTTCGATGCCTTTTATCCCCAAGTACTTCAAAATTTATTTTTTGTTCGTTGTCTGTATTTAAAACTAATTCACTTTTTAACTTATACTGACTTGAAAAAAGATCTATTTTTCCTGGAACTATTAATTCAGCTTTCTTAGGATCAACTTCAACTTCAAAGTATTCCTTACCTCTTTCATTAGTTAACGCCAAACTAGATTTAACTTTTTTCGAACTAACTTCCGTTTTCGTTTTGAGACTAAAAAGTTCTGAAATTGGAGTGAGGGACTCACCTTTAATTAAAGTTAAGCTCCTTGGAACATAATCTTTTTGCTCATAACGAAGACCTAGGCCATAGTTTACATAGTCACTCTTATTCGGAGTATCGTCATCATCCCAAAGACCCCACTCACTAACTTCAATTTTACTAGGTTTTGATCTACTCGCTAGCTCTTTAAGTTCTTTTTCATTTTTTTCTGCTCTAATAAAGTCAGCATCTTTTTTAACTTTATAGTAGCTGACTATGGCCTTTTCACTCCCATTAACTTCAATCTTAACAACTGTATCTCTATTTGGAGGTGCAGCTCTGTAAAAATATATTCGTCTTTTATTGTCACGAAAATGAATCGATTGAACTGTACTTAAAGGAATCGAATTATCGAAGATAAGATCTGAACTCTCCTCATCAAAACGAGCAAAGTTATATTGCATAAAAGATCTATTAAAGCCGTCTTGAAACTTAAAACACTTTGGCTGATCGCTATCACTATTATCCATTACATAGTGATACATAGCATCTAGTGACTCAACTTTTTCGATTGAACGTTGACTAGGATCAGCTCTATCTATATCCCTGGCCAGAACATGCAATATTTTATTAACCTGAAAAGTTAGCTTCTTCGTTTCTAAGCAACCAACACAAAGATCGAGCTTTTCTATCTGATGCTCTCTTTCAAGCCTTGCCTCTTCTTTTCTTTCGACTTTTAATTCTTTATATGCTTTTTTGGCGACCTTAAAGAATTCATCTTTAGTTAAAAGCGAATCAGCATCGATATTTAGAAGACCAATCGCCGAAAAAGAAATAAATAGCTTAAATAAGAAAATATTTGAAACTTTATTCATATACTCTTATCGTCAATTAAATGAGCAAACTGAAAGAAAAAAGAAATTTTCTCAAGTATTCTAGACTTGATTTTAATATTCTAATCAATTAAAAGTAACTAATAGAATTTTTTAGGATTATTATGTCGATTACAAACAAAACTCTTTCACAAATCTTTACTCTTGCTCTAGCAATTAACACCAATGGCGTCACGACACTTGAAGATATCTCGTGGCTTAGAAGAGAATTATTTGACTGGGCGAATGCAAAGTTAATTAAGATTGGTCTATAGAAGCGCTCCCCTAAAAGGAGCGCGTGAAATTAGTTCATTTTATGCTGATCAAGAATCTTTCTTTCAGTTTCTAAATCTCTATTTTCCGCTTTTTCTTCAGAAAACTTTTCTCCATACCTTGCTTTAAGTTTAGCAATATTCTTATCCATCACGTCTTCAAGATCTAAACCAAGTTCATCAGCAACAATAGCGATATACCAAAAGAGATCTCCAACTTCTTCAGCTAGGTTCACTCTATCAAGTTCTTTTCCATAAAAAATATGTTTCTTAAGAGCATCCAAAAACTCTCCCGACTCTGTCGAAAGTCCAATTCCTGCATGTAGTAATCTCTTTAATCCATCGTTACTCAATCTATCATTCATTGCATTAAAGTCAGTGGATTCTGTTTTAATTGCGTTTTTAACATATTCATTTGCGTTCATAGCTAGTCCTTTGTGTGTGTTCAATATATTGGTAACTGTCTTATGCACAGATCATTTAGTCAAAGAAAAATTAAGGTATATGTGGGAAGAATTTCCCTCCCAAGACGCTCAAAGTTAGGTGGGACGGTTTAGGTGGGCTCAGTAGATATTCGTTGCGGAGGGAATAATTTAGAACCTTTGATCGCCTTGCAAGATTATAATCACATAATAAGACCTCTGAGTTGTCATAAGATTGTCAACTCTTAGTCAAATGGCGTCCGTTATTTTGCAATGCTATATAAAGGCCGCAAACCAAATATTTAACCAATAATAATTTGCAGCTCAAGCAAAGTCCTCTACTATAAGTACGAACAAAAAAATGGAGAAATTATGAATTTTACCGCTTACTTGCCCTTTATAGTTATTTTAGTAATTCTACTATTTAATACAATTAAAGTTCTTAATGAATACGAAAGAGCTGTTGTTTTTAGACTTGGTAGATTTTCTGGAGTTAGAGGACCTGGACTAATCATCCTCATTCCTGGACTTGAAAAAATGAGAAGAGTTGATTTAAGAACAGTTACTATGGATATTCCATCTCAGGACATTATCTCAAAAGATAACGTAACATTAAAAGTTAACGGAGTAGTTTACTTTAGAGTAAGTGTTCCATCAAGATCAATTATAGCTGTTGAAGACTACCTTTCTGCAACGGCACAAATATCACAAACAACTCTGCGTTCTGTTATTGGACAATTTGAGCTTGATGAGATTCTCTCTAATAGAGACACAATTAATCAAAAGCTACAAACTATTCTTGATGATCAAACTGAGCCTTGGGGAATAAAGGTTTCTGCAGTTGAAGTAAAAGCAATTGATTTACCTATTGAAATGCAAAGAGCTATGGCAAAACAAGCTGAGGCCGAAAGAGATAAGAGAGCGAAGGTTATTTCAGCATCAGGTGAGCTTGAAGCCTCTATTAAATTATCTGAAGCGGCAGAGATTCTTGGAAAACAAAAGCACGCCATTATACTAAGATACTTAGATACAATGAAAGAAATCTCCACAGGAAGTGATAAGACTACAACATTCTTCCCACTTCCACTTGAATTTCTAACAAATGTAATGCCTGGGAAAAACCAGCAAAATGATCAATAAGAAGTTTCAACTTAAACCTTATAAAGAATCTGACCTGCAAGTTCACTTGCAGGCAGAGTTTTTGCTAAAAGATAAAATAATAGAGCTTCGTTTTGAACTAAGAGACCCCCATTGCAAAGTCAATTTAGAACAATTAAATGTAGCAAAGAGAGTTATTGGTCTTTGGGAAAAGACTTGTTTCGAATTCTTTATCTTAAATACAAAATCTAAAGACTATTACGAGTTCAACTTTAGTCCAAGTAGCGACTGGAACTGTTTCTATTTTTCAAAAAAGGGAGACCCCTTAAATGAATATACTCAGATTGAGTCTATTGAAACAGAAGCTCTTAAGACAAATGAGTCATATCAACTTACTGTAAAGTTGCATGCAGATAGTTTTCACAATGAATTTCTTAAACCAGAATTTATGAAGATTGCTTTAACCAGCGTACTGAAGAGCAATGAAGAACTTAGCTACTGGGCCATTTCACATCAAGACCTGCGCCCTAACTTTCACCACTTTGACTCTTTTGTAAAACTAAAACCCTAAAACGCAAAAGCCAGGTAACAAAAATTAATTTGTTACCTGGCACCCACACACTACACATCTTTTGCTAATGGCATAGGCCAGAAGCAGAAGAGATATCAATTCTCATTAAATCTTTAAAATTTGGATTGGAGCTTTTCTCAATTAATACATCAACTGTGTAGAAAGCTTCTTCTTCAGTCTCTGCATCAAAGTTTCTAAACTCAAATGAGACAAGAATTCTTGTGTCAAATGATGTCTTAGAGTTCTCTGGAATCTCAATAATTGATGTCATAGCATCAGTCATTAGAATATCCATTTGAGTGTTGATTGATTCAACGTCACCACCAAAGCATCTATTTACAATAGTCTTACTTAGTAGCTTCTCCATTTTAAGATCAAAATTACCAGCGAGGTCTGTATTCAAATATCTATAGACAACTTGCGTATCAGCAAATGCGCTAATAACAATCATCGATATAATAAGTGATAAAACTTTCTTCATTTTTGTCTCCAAATTTATGAATGATTTCTATTATTAAAGTAATGGAATAACAACGGTTCAAAAGCAAACTAGTCAAGTTTCCCTACGCACTTTTTGTGAATACTTCGCAAAATATGTGAAAAATACTTAAGCATAAAATATATTTACCGATAAGCTTATGTAATTATGGAAGAACAAAAGAAACTAAATATTTTCGACTACAGTGATTATCGTGAATTTCTACGTGATTTTTTTGAAATGAAAAAGCGTGTAAATCCTTCATGGTCATATGGACTGTGGTCTTCTAAATTGGGTCTAAACTCCATATCGTCAATAACCATGGTTATTAACGGCCAAAGACACGCTGGAAAGAAAATTCAAAAATCACTTATCGACTTTTTTAAGTTCGATGCAAAAGAAAGTTATTACTTTGAAGAGCTCGTAAAAATAGCCAAAAGTACCAAGAGTGATCCCAATTTAACGATCCTGATGCTAGAGCAAAATGATGAACTCAAACAATTAAGAGAAAAGAATACTCCAAGTATAGATCTCTTTTTTAATTGGAAGGCCCATTGTGTAAAAGAGCTAACACAACTAAAAGATTTCTTTCCAACCGGAGCATGGATTGAAAATAAAACTGGTGGACTCATTAAAAAAGAGGAGGCATCTGAATTACTTGAAGCTCTACTTGAAAAGAAATTTCTTATTAAAGAATTTAGAGATGGCAAAGAAGTTATCGTTGCAGCAAGCTCCATCCTACCTACTAAAGAAGTAACACTTAGTGGTGCCCATGCCTATCATAAAGGATTAATGGAAAACTCCTTTGAGGCCATTAAAACTGATAAGGATAAAAGATCACTACACGCTACAACTCTATCACTAACGAAAGAAAATATTCCTAAAGCAAAAGAGTTAATTAGAGAGTTTCAAATCCAATTCTCCGAAGATATTGAATCTTCTCCCGGTGATGAAGTCTATCAGTTAAATATCCAATTCTTTCCTCTTACAAAATAATATCAATTGTATTATTCAACAATTTTCATACTAAAATTAGATAGTTAGCATTTTTTCTGTAGATTATCTGGCCAGTTTCTGACAACTCTGCTCAAATATTCGCCTACACACATTCACAACCTTTACATTGGAGATAATCGTGGAAATGATGCCTATGAGCGATATCAAAGTTAATAATAAATATCTTAGATTCAACACTGACGTAGATACTCTTGTTGAGAGTATTGAAAATATCGGTCTCATTAATCCACTTATTATAAATAGCAAAGATCAGTTGATTGCTGGCGGAAGAAGATATTCTGCTCTAAAGAAACTAGGTCGCGAAGAAGCTCCAGTAATTAAAGTCGATGAAGGAGATCTAAAAGAAGAGCTGATTTCTATCGATGAAAACTTAGTAAGAAAGAATCTCACTGATCTTGAGTTTGAAAACTGCTTAAGACGTGGAAAGGAAATTTTTGAAAAGCTTAACCCTGATGCATTTGAAGATATCAAACTAGAAGACTTAAAAAGACCTTCTAAGAAAAAGGTTGAAGAAGCTAATGTAGATATTGAAGCTCCAGCTGAAGAAGCAGTAAGAACATTTGTTAAAGACACTTCAGACAAGACTGGCTTAAGTGAAAGAGCGATAAAAGCAGCAATTCTAAGAGACCGCGAGTCGGCCCATGGAGTAAAAACAGCTAGACTTAATGGTGAGCTCGGAGCTACTGGTGCAAATGAATTGATAAAGCTTCCGCAAGATGTACAGGAAGAGATTCTTCCATATATCAAAGAAAAAGCATCCAATGTAGTTAGAGAAATTGTAAAAGAAGTTCAAACTCATGGTGCCAATGAAGCAATTGAAAAGATTTTAGCTAAAGATCCTCTTATGGCAGATTTTAAGGCCATTAAGAATACCTCAAAGAGACTTAATAGAAGCTTAATAAAAGTTCTTTCTGAACAGAGATTTGCTAAAGGCACTGAAAAAGACGATGCTATAAATGAGTTAATTATCTTAAAAAATAGTATCAACGAAATTCTACAAGCATACGAATCAGAATCTTAATACTTTTTTAACAATTGGCCGTTAGATTTATGCATATGAATTTAACTGGCCTCACTATTATAATTTTCACTTTATTCATGTCCCCTAGTGTTTGGGCCCAGAGTTCACTTCAGCTAAAAGTTGAACACTACCCTCCTTTGTTAGATATGAACTCTCCTAAGCAGGGTCTGGTTTATGAATTGGCCGAACAGGCCTTTGCAACTCAAAGAATTGAAACAGAAATCATCTACACTTCAAAAGAGGATATACTGAGATCAGTCGATGATTTAAGATGTGCGACCTTTTCCTATGAAAGAGATAAAGATAACTCCAAAGACTGGTACTATTCAAGGGCCATCGTTCTACGTCCCTATATCTATTTAAAACATATAGATTCAGATATTGAACTTCATGACAGAAGTGATCTAAGAAAATACTCCCTTAAGTTTACACAAAAAGAGCCTCTTTACGATATCACGAGTATGGAGGAGTTATTAGATCACAAACTCGACCTCTTTTCTGTTCCACTTTATAGTGCCGTACATTATTTAAAGAATAATTTCACAAAATCAGATGCCAAAAACCTAGAGTTTCTCTTCAGCCCAAGTATTAGAAGTGAGAATATCTATCTCGCATGTCATAAATCCCATCCAAGCTGCTTTAACCTCATAAGAAAGTTCAACAAAGGACTTGAAACCATTGAACAAAATGGTCATAGACAAAGAATTGTGAAGAAGTATCTTAGTTGGCAATAAATGACGCAATATCTCTGGAAACTCTGCCATTAAGTAACTAGAATCATCCTAGAAAAAACTAAGGATGATTAATGAAATTACAAAACTATGCAATGGATAAGTGGGTAGATGGATCTGGTGATGGTGCCCAACTTTTAGATGCTTCAACAAGTGAATCTATATATACAGCGAGTTCTAAGGGACTTGATTTTGGACAGATGCTCGACTTTGCGAGAGTGAGTGGAAATAAAAATCTAAGAAATATGACCTTCCATGAAAGAGCAAGGGCCTTAAAAGCGCTTGCAATGCACTTAATGGAAAAGAAGGAAAAATTCTACGAAGTCTCTTATCAAACAGGGGCCACTAAAGTTGATAGTTGGATTGATATTGAAGGTGGTATTGGAAATCTCTTTGTCTACTCCTCTAAAGGTAGAAGGGAACTTCCAAATGAGAAGTTTCTAGTAGATGGAAATCCTGAGATGCTTAGTAAGGGTGGTACTTTCTTAGGTCACCACATTTGGACACCAAAGCGTGGATGTGCTGTTCATATCAATGCATTTAATTTTCCTGTATGGGGAATGCTTGAGAAGATTGCAGTAAATATTCTGGCCGGGGTTCCTGCGATTGTTAAACCGGCAACAGCGACAAGTTATTTAACGGAAGTAGTCTTTAGAGAAATTATTCAAAGTGGTCTACTACCAGCGGGCTCTTTACAACTCATTTGTGGAAGTGCAAATGGAATTTTAGACCATGTGACAAGCCAAGATATTGTAACATTCACAGGTTCTGCCTCGACGGGGAAAATGCTTAAGTCTCATGAGAATATTTTAAATCGAAATGTTCCATTTAATATGGAAGCAGATTCACTAAATGCGACAATACTAGGCCCTGATGCAACTCCAGATACTGAAGAGTTTCAACTATTCATCAAAGAAACGGCCAAAGAGATTACCATAAAATCTGGACAGAAATGTACGGCCGTTAGACGTATTATAGTTCCAGAATCCCTTGTAGATGATGTTCAAAAAGCATTAGCAAAGAGACTAGAAAGCGTCGCTATTGGTGACCCTAGAAATAAAGATGTTCGCATGGGACCACTTGCTTCTATTGCTCAAAAAGAAGAAGTACTTTCTAAAATTCAAGAACTAAGAAAAACTTGTGAGCTAATAACTGGAGGAGATATTCCTAAAGCACTTATTCAAGGTGATCCTCAAAAAGGGTGTTTTGTTGCTCCTACTCTATTGTACTGTGACAAACCTTTTGAGAATTTAGACGTTCATAATATTGAGGCCTTTGGTCCAGTCAGTACAATCATTCCTTATAAAACCGCTGAACAGGCCGCTGAACTTAGCCACTTAGGCCAAGGTTCATTAGTAAGTTCAATCGTCACTAATGATAATGATTTTGCCAAAGAGATGGTCTTAGAGACAGCTTCAAGTCACGGTCGAATACTTGTGCTCAATAGAGATTGCGCTAAAGAATCAACTGGTCATGGCTCGCCAATGCCTCAGCTTGTTCACGGTGGTCCAGGTAGAGCTGGCGGTGGTGAAGAAATGGGCGGAATTCGTGGCGTTCATCACTATATGCAAAGAACTGCAATTCAAGGACACCCTACAACTTTGACATCGATAACAAATGTTTTTCAACCTGGAAGTGAATTAAGAGAGTCTGATATTCATCCATTTAGAAAACACTTTGAAGAGATTCAAATCGGAGATACTCTTACAACTCATAAGAGAACAGTCACCGAAACAGATATAGTAAATTTCGCAAATGTGAGTTGGGACCATTTCTACGCCCACACAGATGACACTTCATTAGAGGGTACGATTTTTGAAAGAAGATGTGCTCATGGCTACTTTGTGATCTCTGCAGCGGCTGGACTCTTTGTCGATCCAGGAAAAGGGCCAGTTCTTGCCAACTATGGACTAGATGAGCTTAGATTCATAAAACCAGTCTATGTAGGCTCTACTATTAGAGTAGAACTTACTTGTAAGCAAAAGATTGATCAGGAAGCTCGCGAAGGAGAAGACCCTCGTGGAGTTGTTAAGTGGCAAGTCAATGTTATTGATGAAACTAATGAGACAGTAGCTCTTGCAACTATTCTTACTTTAGTAGCTAAGCTTAAATAATGAATTGCCTTAAGTTCACATCAAGTGATCTTAAGGCATTTTATCTTATTAAAAAGTTAGTTCTAGACCAAAGTCGATTCTATCTTCTTCAAATTGGTACCCATTAGTCTCGTACTCTATCTCTTTTTTTCCAAGTTTCAATTTAAGCTGACTATTTTTATGCAAGAACTTGAACGGTTGATTTCTTTGATAAGTTGCTCCAAAAAACTCTTCTGTAATCGTCGTGTTAGAACCTAGAGTCCATTTTTCATACTCATATGTCATTTTGTAATTTTCTTCAAAAGAGATATTAAAATCAAATTTAGCTCCAAGAGACATACCTCTTCTTTCTTGATCAATAGAATCAAATTTTAATGACTCTACAGCAGCTCCAACACCTACGTTAAAGTCCATTTGAATTTGATCATTAATATTATAGATAAGTCCATAGCTAGCTTGCCAAGACGCCGCTTTCATTCTGACGATATCATGAAATTTATTCTGATCATAACTCAAGTACTCTTGTGAGGTTTTAATCTGCCAACGTAAATCCTGATCACCTGCTAGATAAATGGCAACATTATCAATAATTAAGTTAAACTCTTTTTTTAGAAGATCAAATTCAACTACTGGAACACTTTCAATATCACTATTCTTATTTGCTAGAGGAACAATCACATTGGTATTAAACCACCGATAAATCTTTTGCGACTCCAGTCCATAACCTTTAGCATTTTGCTCTTCATTCAAACTATATTTAAAGGCAACAACATTATAGTCTTTACCATTTACGCTAATCTTTCCAGGCGAGACAGTGAAGTCATTCATTACATTATAATTACCGCCAGCATAGGCCTCTAAATCGGCCCAATCCTCAATAAAACTTCCTCCATGTCCTTCTGCCAAATAAGACAGACCTACAGTAGGTAAGTATAAAGGACCTAAGGTTGCACTAGCTACAGAGTGACCCCCCTCATGTTTATGAGCATAGCCTCCCACTTGGAAAAGACCTAAAGAATAAGCTCCACTAAAAAAAGGCGGTGAATTCTCGATTCCCATTTGAATAACTTCTGTTTCTTCATCATTATGAACTTGAAACTCTGGCCCATCATCAAAAATCATATACCAAACGATATGAGAAGCACCTAGTACAGTCTGTACTGCACCGACAGTTGCATTATCAAATAAGTGCACAATCTTCTTAGCGGTATTACCTTTATTACTTTTTGCAAATGAACTAAATGGCATGAGTGCCACCAGCATAATAATTAAATAATTCATAGAGTCTCCAAAAATAGTGAATGGAGATATAAAAGCAAAAATCAGACCATTTGCTTTACATGATTTCAGTAACTTATTTAATTAAAAATCGTCTAGGTTTATACACCACTGTCAAAAAATCAATCAAAAGTACATTAATTAGAAATATCGAGCTTTGATAATTTGTAGACCTTATTCAAAACAGATTGACTCTCTAAAGTCTAAGCATTAATCTCTATTCAAAATATTAAATATATTACATATTTGTAATATAAGTTAATTTTCAAGGACTTAAGATGACGCAGGATTATAAATCCCCTGTTGAAGAAGAGCTACTCAAAGAGCTACCAGCTTTTGAGATATTTCTGAATCAAATAGGTTTTAAAAGAGTTGAAGGATCAGTTTACGGTCTTCTCGTTCTCTCTCCAGTAGCGCTAACAAGTGTTGAAATCGAAAAGACTCTTAATCTGTCTCAGCCAGCAGTTTCAAATGCACTGAAAGTACTAACTCATTACGGTGCTGTTATTTCTAGAGATATTAAAAAAGACAATGTGGACAGACGACTAAAAGTTCATACAGTCAAAGAGGATAGCCTATCTATTGTATCTTCTGTTTTTAGAAAAAGAGAGCAAGAGATTATCTCTGAGTTCAAACTTGTTGCTAAGAAAATTGAGAGAATATCGGCCCAATCTGAAGTAAAAAGTGAAGTTAGAAAAAAGAGACTCAGCTCAATTATCACAACTTGTGAAATTGCTGAAAGTGTCATGAGTTTTGTTGTTGAGTTGACTCAAAGTAAACTTCCAAATGACTACCCTCAAATCGTTAAACAATTACCAAAAACTTTTCAACTGCTAACTAGTGGTGTTGGACCAATGACCAACCTGACCGAGCAAGTTAAGAAAGGTTTAACCAGCAAACTAATGGGAAGCTTAGAAAAGCTTTCAGGAGATATATCAAAATGAAACATAGAATCGTCATCACCGGTGTAGGACTAACAGCTCCAAACGGTAATAACCTCACTGAATATAGACAAGCCTTACTAGAAGGAAAGTCTGGAATTACCCATACAGAAATAAGACATATGGGTATTCAAGCTGCAGGTTTATGTGACTTTGATGAGTCTAAGTACCAAAGCCGTAAAACAAGAAAGCGTGGAACTCGTGTGGGTGCGATTTCAATTTACTGTGCTAATGAAGCAGTTGTAGATGCAGGCCTTGACTGGGACAACACTGATAAAGATCGTGTTGGTGTTTATCTTGGTATAACAGAGCATGGAAATGTCGAGACGGAAAATGAAATTCATGAATTATATCAAAATGATTTAAAGACTGAGTTTTGGTCTCATCATCATAATCCAAGAACAGTTGCAAATAACCCGGCCGGAGAAGTAACTTTAAACTTAAATATCACTGGTCCACACTACACAATTGGAGCGGCCTGTGCTGCCGGAAATATTGGACTTATTCAGGCGTGCCAGATGCTTCAACTAGAAGAAGTTGATGTTGCTCTTGCAGGTGGTGTTAGTGAGTCTCCACAAACTTTTGGTATCTTTGCAGCATTTGCTGCTCAAGGAGCACTAGGACAACACGAAGACCCAACAAAGGCAACAATGCCACTGGATAAAGATAGAAATGGAATTGTCATCTCTGAAGGTGGTGCAGTCTACACTCTTGAAAGATTAGATGATGCTCTAAAAAGAAACGCAAAAATCTACGCAGAAGTTGTTGGCTATCACACCAATAGTGACGCTACAGACTTTGTTCTACCAAATACTGAGAGACAGATTCAATGTATGAATAAGGCCATCGAAAGAGCAGGTCTTAAGGCAGAGAATATTGACATAGTAAATCTTCACGCCACTGGAACAGTTATGGGTGATATTCAAGAATGTGAAGCTGTAAGTCAGGTTTTTGGTTACAGCGAGAACACTTATATTAATTGTACAAAAGGTTTTATCGGTCACTCAATGGGAGCAGCAGGTGCCTTAGAGCTTGCAGGAAATCTTCCAAGCTTCAGTGACAATATGATTCACCCTTGCAAGAAAATTGAAAATATTGACCCAAAGTGTGATCTTAAGAACCTAGTTAACGGTGAGAAGATTGATAAAGAAGTTAATTACATTCTAAATAATTCATTTGGAATGCTAGGAATAAATTCAAGCTTAATTTTAAAGAAATATACCCATTAGGAGGCAGAAATGGAAAAAGAACAAGTAAGAGCGCACGTATTAGATATTATCGCAGATGTAGCATTAGATGATGATGTAACAACAATTGATGATGGAGTTGCTCTTAGAGACCAACTTGACTTAGACTCAATGGACTTCTTAGATATCGTAATGGAGCTTAAGAAGAGACATAAAATCGAAGTTCCTCAAGAAGACTACCCTCAACTAGCTAGTATGAATAGCTGTGTTGAGTACTTAACACCTAAGTTTGTAGCACAAATGTAATATGACTTGCCCACTCAAAATGAGTGGGCATTTTTTTAAGGTATAGATGAAATACGACGCAATTATTATCGGCGCAGGAATGAGTGGAATGGCAGCGGCCATTCGCCTGGCTATGTTTGACAAGAAAGTACTTCTACTTGAGAAACATATTATTAGTGGTGGACTCAACTCATACTACACGAGAGCGAAGAAGGATTTTGATGTAGGTCTTCACGCACTTACAAATTACATGGAAAAAGGTGAGAAGAAAAAACCCCTTTCCAAACTCCTCAAACAACTTCGCATACCCTATGATGAGTTACAACTATCTCCACAACGACACTCAAAAATACTCTTTCCAGATAAAGAGTTAAAATTTACAAATGACTTAAATGATTTTGTAGATGAAATCGCAAGTAAATTCCCTAATCAAGTAGATGGTTTCCTTGCTCTTGTAAATTACATTAATAACTTTAACGAGACGGCACTTAATAATGAACAAGTGATGGCCAAAGATCTTGTCAGAAAATATATAACTAATGAGCAATTACTAGAGATGATTTTTTGCCCATTACTGATCTACGGTTCGGCCTGGGAAAATGATATGGACTTTTCCCAGTTTGCGATTATGTTTAAGAGTATATATATAGAAGGTTTTTCAAGGCCAAAAGGTGGCGTAAGAACAATTATTAACCTTCTCCTAGATAAACTTGACTCCCTAGGTGCTGAAGTTCGTTTTAGATCCGAGGTAAAAAGTATAGAAACAAAGAACGGTGTCGTCTGTGGAGTCCACTTAAAGAATGGACAATATCTAGAAACTGATAAAGTCATCTCCTCAATGGGATATCCAGAAACTCTGAGTGTGGTAAACACACAACAAGAACTTCCAAGCCCAGCTGTAGGGAAGATGACCTTTACTGAATCTATTTTACTTTTAGATAAGAAACCTATTGATTTTGGTTTAGATAGTACTATTATTTTCTATAATGATAGACCAAAGTATCTCTATAGAAATCCAACAGAGTTCTTTGACCCTGCTTCAGCAGTTATATGTCTTCCGAATAACTTTACCCATGATGATTTTGATGATGGTTGGATAAGAATTACGAATATGGCAAACTTTGATATTTGGAATAACTATGAGCGCGGCGAATATAAAGCAAAGAAAGAAGATGTCTATAAAAATGCGCTAAAGATTACCAAGAAGATAATGCCAAATTGGAACGAAGAGGTCGCTTTTAAAGATATCTTCTCCCCTACTACTATAAAGAAATACACATCACACTTTGGTGGAACAGTTTATGGTTCTACACAAAAATCACGTGATGGCTCAACTCCTATAAATGGCCTCTACCTCTGTGGAACAGATCAAGGTTTTCTGGGAATCGTAGGCTCGATGCTTTCAGGAATCTCAATGGCAAATCTCTACGGATTAATGGAATAAAAATGAAATACAAAAATGTTCGATTACATAGTTATGATTATATTTTACCTGAAACTTTTCTCTCCTCAGAACAAATCGAAGTAGAGTTAAATGAATTATATGAGAGGATCAAGCTTCCACACGGAAGACTTGAGCTTATGACAGGAATTAAAACACGAGGTCTGTGGCCAAACGGAACAAGACCTAGTGATCTTTCAAGCGCTGTCGCAAAGAAAGTCATTGCAAAGAGTGAAATTACAAAAGAAGATATTGGCCTACTCATCCACGCAAGTGTTTGTCGCGATTTTCTAGAACCATCCACAGCTAGCGTTGTTCATGCCAACTTGGAATTAAGTGAAGATGCCATGATTTATGACCTTTCTAATGCATGTCTAGGTGTTGTAAACGCAATGGTTACTGCCGCCAATATGATTGAACTAGGCCAGATAAAAGCTGCACTAATCGTTAGTGGTGAAAATGGTGGTCCCCTTTTAACTCAAACACTTGAACATCTAAAAAGTGATGAAACGATTACTAGAAAATCAATCAAGAAATATATAGCTAATCTAACAATAGGCTCTGCCTCTGTTGCATATCTTCTCACACACAAAGATTTAAGTCCCAATGGTCATAAATTACTCGGTGGAGCTGTATGTACAGACTCAAGTGCAAATACACTTTGCCAAGGTGATGGAGATACAACTTCACTTATGATGGAGACAGATTCAGAAGAGTTGTTAAAGCATGGACTCATTCTGGCCAAGAAGAACTGGAATAAGACTAAGGATTCGCTTGGATGGACAAATGCCGATGTAGATTGGGTTATCGGACACCAAGTTGGGACTGCACATGAAAAGCTAACAATGGAAGCTATGGAGCTTTCTGATCATAGAACATACACAACATATGAAACTTTAGGTAACACAGGCTCAGCAGCACTTCCAGTGACTCTTGCCAAGCTTAGTGAGACCGATCAAATAGAAACAGGACAAAAAGTTGCTCTACTTGGAATAGGTAGTGGACTAACTTCAATAATGCTAGGAGTTGAGTGGTGAGTTTAAAAATACCGAGTAGTTTAAAGTATGAGTACCCTTTTTCTCCTAAGCAAATAGAGCTTGGTAGCGGCCACAAACTTAACTACGTTGATGAAGGACAAGGGCCTGTCGTTGTGATGGTTCATGGAAATCCAACATGGTCTTTCTATTATAGAAATGTCATTAAAAAGTTACGTACAGACTTTAGAGTTATCGTTCCAGATCATATTGGTTGTGGTCTGTCAGATAAACCCCAAGACTATGATTACACTCTAGATAATCATATTAAAAATTTGAGTGAACTACTAGATCACTTACAGATTAAAGACTTTAGTCTTATTGTTCACGACTGGGGAGGTGCAATTGGAATGGGTCTCGCAACAAGAAACCCAAGCAGAGTCAATAAGGCAGTTATCTTAAACACAGCGGCCTTTACAGACACATTTATTCCTAAGACCATTAATCTATGCAAGAACTCTCTATTTGGTGAGTGGATGGTTAGAAAATTCAATGCATTTGCTTGGCCTGCAACTTTTATGGCAGTTGAAAAGCCTCTGGCCAAAGAAATAAAAGAAGGCTACCTACTTCCATATAATAACTATGCCAACCGTATTGCAACGGCCAGGTTCGTAAAAGATATACCAATGAAAGAGAATCATCCAACATGGCAGGTTCTAAAAGATATTGAAGACAATTTAGATAAAGTGAATTGTCCAAAATTACTTCTATGGGGTGAAAA
Organism: Halobacteriovorax sp. HLS; assembly: GCF_004006665.1. Classification (NCBI taxonomy): domain Bacteria; kingdom Pseudomonadati; phylum Bdellovibrionota; class Bacteriovoracia; order Bacteriovoracales; family Halobacteriovoraceae; genus Halobacteriovorax; species Halobacteriovorax sp. HLS. Next base: position 181,232 of record NZ_QOCL01000003.1, on the reverse strand, counting down.
AGATTTTTGCTTCAATATGCATTTCTATAAGAGATGGAAAGAAATTTATCCAACAGCAAAGAGTAAGACCTATCCCAAAGCAGGTCATTACATTCTTGAAGATGCAAAGAATGATGTAAATGCAGAGATCTCTTCATTTCTTAGAGGATAGACTTAATGAATATTGCAGATATTTTAATTGAACAAGCAAATAGAAATCCGAATAAGATTGCTATTAAAGCACCAATTAAACAACTAAAAGACAATTCATATATCTATGAGTCTCTAACTTTTAGTGAACTCATTGCAAAGGCACAGTCAATTGCTAATGGCCTATTAGAGATGGGGTTAAAAAAAGGTGACAAGACACTCGTTTTTGTCAGACCAGGACTTGATTTCCCTGCTATTACATTTGCTCTATTCGCAACTGGTATTGTACCTGTGTTTATAGATCCGGGGATGGGACGAAAGAACCTTTTAAAATGTATTGAACAAGTTAAACCCGTTGGCCTGATCGCTGTTCCAGAAGTACACATATTACGATTGGTATTTAGAAAGAAGTTTAAATCTGTTAAACACTTTGTGACCACAGGAAAATTAAGATGGTCTTCAATGAAAACACTTAGGGCCCTTACAACATATCCAGCAAAGAATTTTGAAACTCCAAAGAATGATGATGATCTAGCTGCAATTCTTTTTACTTCTGGTGGTACAGGCTCTCCAAAAGGTGTCGAATACACGCATAAGATTTTCACAACACAAACAAAAATGCTGCAGAAAATGTTCTCTCTCACAGAATCAGATATTGATATACCTGGTTTTCCACTATTTGCACTCTTTACTATGGCAATGGGGATGACAAGCTGTATTCCAGACATGAATCCCTCTAAACCTGCCAGTGCTGACCCAAAGAAATTAATTCATAATATTAATGATAATAGAGCAACTTTTGTCGCCGGATCACCTGCTATCTGGGAAAGGGTTGGAAAGTACTGTGAACAGAATAAGTTAACATTACCAAGTGTTAAGTACTTAGTAATGTTTGGTGCTCCTGTAAGTTTAAAAATCCACGAACAATTTTCTAAAATACTTACTAATGGTACAACTTATACGCCCTATGGAGCAACGGAGTCGCTTCCAGTTGCTTGCATCTCAGGTAAAGAAATTTTAGAAAAGTATGCCCAGAGAAATAAAGAAGGAAAGGGAACTTGTCTAGGTCCAGCTGTCGCCGGATGTGAAATAAAAATCATTAAAATTACCGACGCTCCTATTGAGTCTGTCGATCAAATGCATGAGCTACCTATAAATGAGATCGGAGAAATTATAGTCAAAGGAGATACAGTTACTAAGAGCTACTTCGACTTGGCCGACAAAACAAAAGAAGCAAAGATTTATGACACAGATTCTCTTTGGCATAGAATTGGAGACATAGGTTATCTGGATGAAGATAATAACCTATGGTTCTGTGGAAGAAAAACTCATAGAGTAGAAACTCAAAAAGAGCTCATCTCTTCAATTCAAGCAGAGGCCATTTTTAACAATCACGAAAAAGTAAAAAGAAGTGCGCTCGTTGGAATTGGCCCTTTTGGAGCTCAAAAGCCAGGCATCGTAATTGAACTTAACGATAGTAAAGTAGATAAGAATCAGCTTAAACAAGAGCTGAAGTCACTTGGTAAGAAGTATAGTCATACACAAGATATTGAAGATTTTTGGTTTCACCCTTCTTTTCCTGTCGATGTGAGACATAATATAAAGATTGATCGAGTTAAGTTATCTCAGATGGTCTCACAAGGTGAATTAAAATGAGCATTCTTGTTACAGGGGCCGGAGGATTCCTTGGAAAATATATAGCAAAACTGCTCATAGAGCAGGGACATCATGTTGTGAATTTTTCTAGAAACTCATATCCAGAACTTGAAGAACTTGGAGTTGAAAACCGTACAGGAGATCTGCAAGATCTAGCTTCAATTGACAATGCCTTAGAAGGGATTACTGGCATTTTTCATGTAGCAGGAAAGGTTGCCATGTGGGGAAAGTGGGAAGATTTCTACAATGTGAATACTGTCGGAACAATGAACTTAATCAAATGTGCTAAGAGAAGAGGTATTTCAAAATTTGTCTACACCTCTACTCCTAGTGTTGTTTTTGGAAAAGAAGAAATACACGGAGAAAATGAAACTCTTAACTATCCAAAAGAATACCTAAGTCTATATGCGAAATCCAAAATGATGGCCGAAAAATATGTACTTGAGAGCAATAGTGAGAATTTTTACACATGTGCGCTAAGGCCACATCTTATTTTTGGGCCAGGGGATCAAAATATTATTCCTCGCCTGCTAGATGCTGCTCAAAAGAACAAGCTCAAAATAGTTGGAGATGGAGAGAATCTAGTAGATATTATCTATGTAGAAAATGCGGCCAAAGCTCATGTCCAGGCATTCGACAAACTAGGAAGTGGATCGAAGGTATGTGGTCAGGCCTACTTTATAGCTCAGGAAAAACCAGTAAAGCTTTGGAGCTTTATTAATACTATTCTTGAAAAGAAAGCAATTGCTCCTGTAAAGAAGAAGATCTCTCTTAGAAAAGCATATTTTATCGGTTCCGTTATTGAATTTATCCTTAGAAGTTTTAGAATTTGGAATGTTCATCCGCCAATGAGTCGTTTCGTCGCCCTACAATTATCAAAGAGTCACTATTTTTCTCATGGTAAAGCGCTTGAGCACTTCGACTATAGTCCTGAAGTTTCTATTGAGCAGGCCATAGACAGAACGATAGCATCCCTCTAGTTTCGATCTACGCCAACTGAACTTGGTGAGCGTAGATTATTAGAGCTTCTATAATTGTCAACCACCCCAAGACCTGAAAAGTTCCCCTCATCAAAGTATGAGACAAATGGAATTGAATCTGTACGGTTGGCCTTAAAGTGTCCATAATGGAAGACATTTCTAGTGCCATAAAAGTTAAAAATATCGATCTTATTCTTATGCTCCAAATAAATAGTCTGTGCCAGATCTTTAAATCTCCATAGAGGTACAATTTTAAGATCTCTATTTAGCTCTCTTTTAGCGAGCTTCTCCATGCAGGCCCTTCTCATACGACTTCTTTTAAAGAATCGATACTTTCTAGAAATACGCTTACATTTTTGGTAACTACTAGCACTAAAGTCATCTAATTCCCATTCTTTATAGAATCTCTTAGAAGAGACTTTCATCTTTCTTAGACAGCTATTAAAGAGATTTCTAAACCAGCTAAACTTTGATTTAGATTTAGCTGAGCACATTTGACGATACAGTCCTTCTAGCTGTGAAGGAGAATGCTTTAAAAAGAAATCTATTCCATCGCGATTTACTTTGTAATCACTCTTAATACTAACTGGTCCAATTATATGGCCTTGTTCAAATAGAGTGATTGCCAGTGGATCAACACCTGAATACTTGTATAAAATGTCGAGAGCTGCTTTTTTATGCTTGGCCCTTCTTTTTCCATCTGTTTTATAGGTATAGAAATTATGCGTAAACGCCATTGAAATCTTCTCTTCTTCACTTGTATCAATATCTTCTTTTGAAGCGACTAAATCTTCTTGCGAACTATATTCGATGACAATTTTTTTGGAATCACTACTGTCTTTATTTACAACAGAATCTAACTTTAGAAATGACTTTACTAATATTGACATAAGTCTTGAAAAAACATTTTGCTTAAACTTTATTTTCTCGTAGTAATGTCTAAAGAACCTTTTAACTTTTCCATCTTTAGAGATTTCTATTTGCTGTGTCTTTGCTTCTTTTTGACCACCCCACAGAAGTACTGCATACTTTGAATTCTTCTGCTGCGTCTTTCTTAATTCATGGGATACAATATTTTTCTTAAGCGCCATTAAATCGGCCTTCTTCCCTTTTAGAATTCTTTCCACTTGTGAAGCGTAGTATGAATCCGATTTTAATTTTTCAAAATCACTTTCAAAAAATGATAAGTAAGTCTTCTTAGATTCTTCTAATTTATAGGTAAAATCATATTTTAGTAATGTTACCTGTAATAACTTTAGAAACTCTGCCCCGATACTAGCAGAGACACCAACACTGGCCGATTTTGTTTTTTCAAAGCTAATTCTAATCTTTTCTTCATCACTTGATCGTTCATCAGGATGAATTGCTTCGACATCTACTCTTGATAATTTCTCATAACTAGCAAGTACACCAATACTACCTGTGATAGGTCCATAAATTGGTGCTCCAGCAATGCCTCCGGCCTTAAAGGAGAGGTAATCTTCTTTTTGAATAAATTCATAATGTCCAAGGTTTAAATAATCCTTATTATGAAATTTCATAAAACCTAAAAACAATCTATCGAAGTGTAGTGTAAGACCCTCTGTATAAGAATTTGCAAAGTGTACCGTTCTATATAATCGCTTGAAAGAGACCCCTGCAAAAGCTGCATACTGTGCCTCAGTAAAGTCAATTGTCCCCTCTTCTTTCAAATTACTTAAGAGCTTAGAAGCATCAATTGAAATGGTAAATTCATCAGTGACAATCCACTTGTCGCTAAATAAGTCAGGAGCAACAGTTCTTCCAAGATTAATTGAAAAGTCCACGAAGCTCTTTGAATAACGAATCCCAACATTATTAAGCCCACCAAAAACAGAAACATCATTTCCATTAATAACAGCATTAGATTGTCTAAGTCCTATTTGATCATAGGTTTGCCCAAGTTCTGTAAGAATCTCGCGATACAGAGGATTATCATCTGCCAGATCAAGATCAGAGAAACCTTTATTTGAAATTGTATTTTGTCCATATAGACTTTCTAATTTTGCAGCATCCGTAATTTTGAAGTGTTTAAATTGTCCAATAGCGAAGACAGAAGAACTGAATAGAGAAAATAAAAGAATAAACTGCAAAAGTTTCATGTCGCTACCTATGGTTAAAGTATCCAAAAGAGAGACTGATTCATTTGATCAAACGTGCAGTTTATTATCAGCTAATTTAGAATACTAACATAAGCCTATCGGTGTTCCCTAAGCCCATCTTTACAGGAGTTACGAGTATTTTCACAATGCATATGATTACGGCCAATTAGGATTTTCTTAGATTTTAAGAGTAAACTAAATTCAGCTAGTTACAGGATAGTTAATGACTATTGATATACTCATCATCATTTAGGAAAGCTATTTAGCCAATTACTAGAGACACTCAAAACTAGAGTGAGACCAATAAAGTCGGCAAAAAACTTAGGATTTTGTTAAATTTTATAGCTTGGAGAATTATGTACTATACCTCTAAAGAGACGACCTAGAATATCAGAGCCAGTTATGACTTTTCTATGATACTCGCTCCAAAGAATAACAACATCGTAATCGATAACATCATCCTCGTCATGTTCTGAGTCAACTTTAAACTGATAAGCGATATCAGCAACCTTTGCTTCGTTAGATTTAAATACAATTGGCCTGTGACAATATTGAAACTTATCGTGTAAGTTTTTAGAGTAGTAAGATTTAATATAAGCATCAGTATTTAAAACTAATACTGGAAAATTATCTTTATCAACAAAGATGGCCCACTTCACTGGACAGTGTACAATTTTACTAAAGAATGTATCAAAGCCTTCTTCTGATTGATCGGGAATACTTGGCAAGTCTAAATTAGTGTCAATTTTAATAATACTATCTGGATGAATATCTTCACCCTCTTCAGTAATACTTAAATCATCCATACTAAGAAAGTTCAAAGCACCTACACCTTCAAACTTTTCAATATCAGAGTCTGCAGACTCAATATGTTTTTCCAGTAAAATTTTCAGCGTTTCTTCGGAAAAGAAATGAAGTCCTTCTTTTCCAAGCCACCTATCAAGAAGTAAGGCCGTTGGCTTGGCCAATGGGTAAAGAAAGAATTGGAAAAGCTTAATCAATGGACGAAGAGCACTACCAATCTGAAGAGCATTTCTAGAAAACCAGGCCTGAGGAATAATTTCACCAAAGAATGTGATTATAAAAGTTGTAAAGATAAAGGCACCAAGACCAGAAAATACAGATTCAGTTAACAAGGCCAGAAGAGTATTAACGGAAACATTTCCCCATAGAAGAGTGGTCAAAAGAAAGTTAGAGTCTTGCCTCATTTTTAGTACATTCTGGGCCATAATATTGCCCGCATCAGCTTCACTTTCTAGCCTCAGACGGGCCAGTCCGAATAAACCGATATTCAGTCCAGAGAAAATACCAGACAGAACGACACAACAGAAAATTGCAATCCAAGTTAAGTTTTCAGACATAATTATGACTCTCTAAAAAAAATAAAAATCAAAGTAATCCTAAAGATCATCAAATTCATCATTGCCAGGAATCTCTTCCGGCATTGGTTCAATCTCATCAAAACCAAGATGCACTAAACGACTTCCGGCATGACAGTGTGGAGAAACATTTCTTCCAATGACAATCCCCGACCTATCAGAGCGAACCTTTTCCTTTATAGAGCCAAAGACATCGTAAATATGAGCAATAACTTCACCTTCTTTAACATGATCAGTAAGGTTAGGCATCACATCAACAATTCCTCCCTTACTAGAATAAATCCAATAGGAACGATCTACTACTGTTGCATTGGCAACCATATCTTTAACTTCCCCATCAATCATCTCAAAATGTCTCATCGTATTTAAAATACCTTCGAGAGTTTCATCTATGAGAGAGTGTTGAAAAGCATTAGGGTTTCCAATTTCAATAGTGATAGCAGGGATTCCATTTTCATTGGCCCACGATCTCAATGTTCCATTTTCATCATATTTTTTAACTATAATTTGTGGATTTTGAAGATAGGCAAGTGTTCTACACTCTTCATTATCAAGATCTGCTCTAATGTAGAGACTATTTACTCTACCATATGAAGCTGTATGTAGATCTAACATACAGTGAAACTTAGAAAGAATCTTAGTCGTTAACATATGAGCATATTGATTACTCGAACTTCCAGTTGGAGAACCAGGCATAATTCTGTTAAGGTCTACATTATCGGAAAAATGTCTCGTCTTAGAAAGGTATCCAGGAACATTACAAATAGGTAACAGAACAAGTGTTCCAGTTAACTTAGTTGGATCAATTTCTTCAATGAGCTTGAATATAGTAGAGATTCCATTTAATTCATCTCCATGAAGTGCTGCCGTCAAACCAAGAATTTTACCCTTCTTAGCACCTCTGATAACAATGACAGGAACCTGCCAAGGAAGAGAGAGAGCATTCTCAGACATATTCACATAAACTCTATGCTTCTCACCTCTTTTAAAATCAGTAAGTTTAAATTTGTCTTTTAGCTTGATTGTAATGATCTTATTCATATAATCCTTTTAGTTCATAATTTCATCTAATAATGATTTATCATTATCTAGAGATTTAAATAGTTTCAATCTAAATGCACCTTTCTTATTTACTAAGTTCTGCGCCATTTGATCAATTGCAATAATACTTAATACAGTCTGAATATAGGCCTCAATTAAATCATCAATCCCCACTCCCAAACTATTAAAGTCCTTCTTATCCATGAGCATCAGTCTACTTGTATCAGATGTCCATTCATTTTCACCCTTTTTTTCAGAAAGGTTAGTTCCTAGAACTCTCCAGCTATCCTCAGGAACAGAAGATTCTAAAGGAGAGCTCGCCCTACGAGCATAAATTGCACAAGGAGAAAACCCTTCTGGTGATGAGTAAGTCATTACTCTCAAATCTGCAATAAAAATATTTCCTTTTTTATTAGGAACTGTACCGATATGAAAGAACTTGCCTTGAGAGCTATTGGAGCTCCACTCATAGTGACCAATCAAGCTCTGAACAATGAATTGGTCATAGGTGTACTCTTCTTTCATAAATGCTTCAAGCTCTTCTTCATTTGTTATTGTAAAGACGCCTTGGCCAGCATTTGAGTATGGATTTTTAATAACGGCCTTGCCACCAAATTTCTTTACCCACAGAGGAATTTCAAGCTTACTAACATCTCTTATTGTTTCTGGAGTGTGAATTTTAAGTCCACTATCTGCTATTTCGGAATTGTACATTTCGTACGCCTTACTTGCTAAGAGCTTATTTCTTCCACCAGATAAACAAACGAGAGTGGAGTTATAAATAAAAGTCTTAGTTGTAGCAGGAATTCTATTCCAAGGCTTTTGAGTAACATATCTAAAGGCCGCGCGAATTGGAACTTTCTTTCCATCATCTAAAGTCACAGTAAGAACACCATCTTCAAAAATAGCGCTTTGATCTTCATTATTAAAGTGAGGTATAAGATATACTTCTTCCCCTGTTAGATCAGATAATGTTTGAGCATACCCAGAAGTTTCCATATAGTTCTTATCGTAGATAACGCCAAGTGCACCTTTAGGTAGTCGCTTTTTCTTTTTTAATATTGGCAAGAATGAGTTCTCGATTAAGTAACGATAACCTCTATGCTCATCCGCATCAGTTCTTGGAGGCATTGACTTTTGTCCAGAAGGACAAGAGTTAGTTTCAAGAACAACCATCTTACGATTCCCCTTCTCCGTCGTAACATAGAATAAATCGGCCCCACCCCAAAAGAAGTGCTTACACTGATACTTTAAAACTTCTTCAAGCTTCTTCTCATCAACTTGAGGATGTAAATGTCTATACCTTTTGATAATTCTCTTAGAGTCTAAATTTAAAAAATGACTGACCATAGGATGCAACTGAGAATTCAGCGCTTTTGGATAGAAGTGATCCTCTGCCTCAAAATTATCCGGTGACATAACTTCAATTTTTCTGCTCATAACTATTTTCCCTTACTCAGTAATTTATAACCTGGACCCTTATAACTCTTTTTAATAATCCCCCAAACATAGGTTTGGAATTCATCAAGTTCTCCTAAAACAACAACATCTTTATTTCTACAGATTCGATTCTTCGCAACTTCTGGAACAATAGTGAAGGCCAAGGCCTGTTCTGTTATCACCTGAAATAAGTCAATATCATCTCCCTCACCAATAACTCTTGGAGAAATGCCACTTTTTGAGAAAAATAAATCGATTTCGTATTTTAAAAATGTGTCATTAGTATAATTAAAAAAAGGAATTGAGTTAAGACATTTCGGAAATGTTTTTTTGCTATTTACGAAATCTTTATGTGCAATTGCAAAAGTTCGATTTACTCCAATTCTATAAGCATCCATATTATTAGTGAGACCTTCTTTTGAATCAGTAAAGACCATGTCAATTTTCTCTTCCTCTAAGTCTGCCAATAGAAGATGTCTTTCATTTTCCTTAACGTTGACAGACAACTCCTTACTCTTAAATAGAGGAAGAATCGAGTCATAAAGAAAGTAATGCCCCATCATATGGGTAATTCCAATATCTAAGGCCTTCTTCGGTCCTTCGACATTATTTCTAAGTCTATTTGTTAGCTCACTACCGAGATCAAAAATTTGCTGTGCGTATTTCAGAGCTAATTTTCCTTGTTCAGTGAGAAACAAAGATCTATTCTTTCTCTCAAAGAGAAGGCAATTAAAGTGCTCTTCTAGCAGCTTAATTTGATCACTGATTGTGGGCTGACTCACGTGTAGTTTTAAGGCAGCGTCCTTAATCGAACCTTCATTAGCAACAATGTAGAAATAGTATAAGTGATTGAAATTAAGTCGATCCATATCTTCCTCGCCTCTTTTTAGTTAGCTTTAAACTAATTATAATAGATAATAAAACGATTTTACTTAAATTCCAAGCTGAACGATAATTCTAATACGTTATGCGTTATTAGCAATTGAATACCGAGGGGTTCAAAATGAAAAATGTTCTACTTATTGCAAGCTTACTTTTACTTTCAACTGTTAACGTTTATTCAAATACAGAGTCTGAAGCAAATACTCAAGATACATCAGCTCTATATGAAACAGCATCAAATGACCAAGTTGCTCCAGTAGTCGACACGTCACTTGATAGTGAAGAAACAATATCAGAATCATCTCTAGAAGAAATTCCAGAAGATGTTAGTAGTGATACTGAAATTCAAACAACGTCATTCGACGACCTTTAATCAACTCCTGGTCCTAGTTCATCTAGGACCGTTTTATTTTATCTTTGATTCAACAAAATAGTCATTGGCAAATCCATTTTTTTTATTTGTAATAGAGTAAGTAATTAAAACGGATTTAATATGAAAAATAAGACTTCTTTCAATTTTGAGAAAGGAAGAATCGTTTCTTCTAAATATGAAATAATCAACAAGCTAGGACAAGGCTGGGAAGGCGAAGTCTATCTTGTTAAAGAAATTGATACTCATATTGAAAGGGCCGCTAAGTTTTTTTATCCAGAAAGAAATCCTAAGAACAAGACAGTTAAGGCCTATGCTAAGAAACTTCATAAGCTGAGGGCCTGTAACTCACTTATTAAGTATATTGCTAAAGATACTCTAGAAATCAATGATGAAGTGATCACTTATCTACTTTCTGACTTTGTAGAGGGATACACATTTGATACCTATATCAATAGTTGGCACCCAGAAGGAATGCCATTCTATCAGGCACTACACTTATTCTACAGTGTAGTGAAGGCACTTGAAGAAATTCATATAAATAAAGAGTGGCACGGTGATGTTCATTCGGACAATATTATCATTCAAAAAAGTAGTCTCTCCTATGATTTAAAACTCGTAGATGTCTTTCATTTGGCCCACGGTGAAAAAGGAAGTATACAGCAAGATGTCTACGATCTATGTTACCTACTCTACGACTCTATTGGTGGAAAATTAAACTATAAGTCGCAGCCTAAAATTGTTAAAGATATATGTTGTGGTCTAAAGAAAACTCTCATTAAGAAGAAATTTAGAAATGCCACTCAGATACGTGTCTTTCTAGAGAACTCTACCTGGGAATAGTTAGGGACAAGTTCCAATTGTGATTCTTGTTCCGAACTTACCTCTTGCGAAATGCCCCTTGGTTTTATGAACTTGCTTATAACGACTTTCATTACAAAGCTTTGAAATCTTTCTAATACATTCTATTTCATGTGTTCTCCCAATTGAATGATAGGGCCCTCGACCATCTGCATTTCTGATAGAACACTCTTCAATGATTCTCCCACTAGAGTCATACTCAATTTCTTTAGGAGCTTCTTTTGAACATGAGGATAGTAGAAGTAGAGTGTTAAAAATTATTAGATTCTTTAGCATCTTATTGACCTATTTGGTGTTGTCTGGCGCTAAATTCGAATAGATTATAGCTAAAGCTCCAGGCCGCATAAATTAAGGCCGCATTTCTAAACGCTTTAGCTGGATTATTCTTTCCCATACAGATTGTATTATAAATAAGTGCGGCGACACCAACATTAATAGAATGGTAAATAGGTGCAACCTCGGTAAAGAAAAACAAACGATCTTCACCTTTATTTCCAGTATGAATTAGAGTTGCTAGAGCATCATCTTTTTCATTCTTATCTTCTTCGTACATTTGCATAGTGATTGCTTTTAAAACGGCATCTCTTGCTTTGGGATCTTCAAGCTCTTCTATTGAGAGTTTTGAAATATCGATAAGCTCATCCTTTTCAGTAGAAAGGTTCAGCATAGAAGCTAGCGAGTTATAGATATTCCTTTTAAAGTTTTGATAAGTATTTTCCTTACTTAAAATTTCGTTTAAGTCCACGAGCATTTTCTGATAGTCTTCACTGTCTTTAAGTGTATTAAATCTTTTCAAAAGTGCATCATCAGATGCGGCAAAGATTCTATCATAAATAAGTGCATCAACTTTTATTAAACCTAAGTCAGAAGAAGCCCCCTTCCAGACCTTAGAAAAATAACTTCCCGTTGGCTCGGCCATAATTTTAGACAGGATCATATTTAGTGTAGACATAAGTACAACTTCATAACCTAACTTCTTCATCCAAGTCTGCAATCTCTCATTATCATCTTCTTCAAGAGAGTTCATAAGCTCTTCCCTATTTGCATAGGTAAACATAGACGCTGTACTAATTGGAGTAACCACTAGAGCAAATTTTTGAAACCTTACCCCAGCAACAGCATTGTCAGTAGTCTCTACTTTAGCACTACAAGCGTAACTCAGGTTTTCAAACTCCTTTCTTGCCTGTACGGCCTTAGAGCGACTAATTCTCTTAACTTGTTCAGAGCTATACTTACCTTCTGATTCAAGTTCTGTAACAAGTTTAGAATATTGCTTATCTTCGAATTTCGAAAACTTCTTTCGCGAGTTTTTGAATTTCTTATAATACTTACTTTTTTTAGACTTACCGGTCTTAACAAATCTTAAATCATCTAAGACTCTTTCTTTTTCCTTGGCATGAAAAGAGTTTGCATAGGAAAGATAAAGATAGAGCTCATCCTTTTTCTTATTTGTTTTTGGAAAAGATGGATATAGAGAAATTATTTTTCCAAATTGCTCATTGGAAAATGGCAAAGAAGAGAATTCCTTGTGTAGTGAAATAATTTGCTCTGAGGTTCTATTAGAATCATGAATCCAGCTGTAAATAGCTTCTTTAGTCTCAACCGAGGTAGACTCTACAGACTTCTTGGTAAAGGGGATTTTATCCATAACCTTATCTTTCCAAGAAACTTTCGAACTCATAAGAGATTTAATCGCTGAATTACAACTACTCTGCTCCTGAGCAATGGAGCTTGGAACCCTTATAAGAGTCGTTTGCCTTGAACAAGAACTAAGACAGAGAAGTAGAATAAGAGAAATAACCTTTATTAGCATTGTAAATTTATCGGCTTAAAAGGTCTTGTCCTAAAGGAAGGTAACCCTCTGAAAATACGAGGACCAATATCAATAGATAAAACCTATCGAACAAAAGAAACATTCTATTATCATTTATGAACTCAATCCATTAATCTATTTTTAGAAACAATAATTGCTAGGAGGCAAATTATGACTTTTAAAAATAGCGAAGGAAATCAAATTCCAAATGTAACGTTTAAGATTGTTAATGACAAAGGACTTAACGCAGTAACTACGGACGAGCTTTTCAAAAATAAGAAAGTAATCGTTTTTAGCTTACCAGGTGCTTATACGCCTACTTGTTCTTCTACGCATTTACCAAGATATAATCAACTTGCAAAAGTTTTTGAAAAAGAAGGCGTCGATGACATTATCTGTATGTCAGTGAATGACGGATTTGTAATGAAAGCATGGGGCGAGGCCCAAGAAGCTGCAAATATCACTTTAATTGCAGATGGAAACGGTGAATTTACTGAAGGTATGGGACTTTTAGTTGATAAGAGTGACATTGGATTTGGTAAGAGATCGTGGAGATACTCGATGCTTGTAAATAATGGTGTCGTAGAGAAGATGTTTATTGAACCAGACAAGCCAGGCGATCCATTTGAAGTAAGTGATGCTGATACTATGCTTGAATACATCAATAGTGATGCAAAGAAACCAGAAGCAATTTCGATAATCACTAAACCTGGTTGTCCATACTGTAAAAAAGCAAAGGAATTATTAACTTCGAAATCATTAGAGTTTGAAGAACTAATTCTAGGTAAAGATGCTACTAGTGTTTCTTTATTAGCTATGACTGGATCTGAGAAAGTTCCACAGGTATTCATAGCTGGAAAACTTATTGGTGGTAGTGACAAGCTCGAAGAATATTTTTCCTAGAAGCTAGACTTTCAATATCGCACTAACCCTAGTAAAATAGGGTTAGTGAACTTTTTAAAATCAAAATTATATTCTTATATACTCATATTTTTTCTAATATTCCAAGTATCTGCTAGTACTTTAAATCCATTTGATACTGATGGTTGCTCAATGGTTCCAGATGGGACTCCAAGAAATCCACAAATGTGGAAACAGTGTTGTCTCTGGCACGATATCGCCTACTGGAAAGGTGGAACGAGAAAGGATCGCAGAACTGCTGATAAAAACTTCAATCTATGTTTAAAAGAGTTTGGACCTAATTTTATAGGATTCATTTACTACTACGGAGTCAGAGTTGGCGGACATCCATCTGCTCGTCTTCCTTTTAGCTGGGGATATGGGTGGGAGTCCTATAGAGGTTACCGAGAACTTAATCAACAAGAACTAGAACAGGTTCAAAAGCTCACCCCTCTCATAGATCAATAAAAACTCTCCATGCCTACAAATTATAGACATGGAGAACTTTAGAAGCTTCCCCCCGGTAGCAACAACTCCATTTTAAAACAAGAATATGAATAAATAGTAAAGCATTTCCATCGGATTCTTCAGATTTTAAGCTTAAGATTAAAAGTAAAATAGTCGATATTTAATAGATGTTAAGAATTTTACTACTAACCCTTCTATTAAGTTCCTGTGTCGATGAACACTTCCCAAGGCATTCAAAACTTGGAGAAATTTCTCGTGAAGATATTTATGAATATCAACAGGCCCAGCTTGATTTAGGAAGTATTCAAAGAGAAACTGAGTTTAACCATATTCCAAGCTCAACTGAAGTTAATAACTACTTAAACACCCAATTATCAGCAAAAGTAAGTGATTGTAATAGAGAGGCCCCTATTTCAATGCCTGCTCCCAAGAAGTCCCCTGATAAACTATCCCTTGAAAATAGACTAAGAAAGAATCTTCTCCACCTTGGCGGTGATAGTAAATCGTTAACACAGGCCCTATGTTTTTTCAATAAGCACAAAGACTCTACTTTTCAAAAGAAAATAAATGGAACATATTCCGGTAGCACAAGTATAAATAATAAAGACTATATGGTTATTCAGGACTTCAACCTTCCGTCTTCTAAAAAAAGATTATTCCTTCTCAATATGAAAACAGGTGAAGTAGAAACCTACTTTTCTGCTCATGGCATGGGAACAAAGAACGGAATGAATAATAGCGCACTCAATGCACAATACTTTAGCAATAAGAGTGGAACCAACTTAACTCCTAGAGGATTTATGGTTTCAGCAGAAAGACGAGATGGTCTTAGTAGTGGTTGGAAATGGCATATGAAATTTGATGGCCTAGAAAAGGACAAGAATGACAATAGCCGTGATAGGCTCGTAGTTTTTCATCAAGGTGTTTCTAAAGACGGACAGAGAAAGATTGTTTGGGAAGGCAAGGCCAATTCCAATGAACAAGACCCACATCTATTCCAGCGTTCAAAATCTGGAAGTAGAAAGTATGAAAACTGGGCCCAAGGAATGACTTGGGGTTGTACCGCAGTAGCTTCAGAACATGCTGAAGAAGTATATGAAAAAACTAAGGGTGGAGCGCTCTTTTACAATTACACTGATCATGAAAAAAATGCTTCATACGACTACTGTGGAGAGAAGCCTCTTACCAAGAAGTCCTTATAAATTATCGGCCACAGTATTTACGACATCGCTATCAAAGTGATTACAGCTCATACCAGCGTCAATAAGAATACCTGTTGCATTTATCCCACTTGAAAGCTCACTTAATAGAAAACAGATGGTATTAGAAACTTCTGTTGTTTTTAAAGCTTTCTTTCTAAGTGTCAATTTTTCAGCAAAGATATAATTATTAATATACCCAGGTATTCCAGCAGATGCCGAAGTCTTTAGAGGACCAGAGCATACAGCATTACACCTCGCATTTGAAAAGCTACTTAGAGACTTTGCTAAGTACGCCACCGTAGCATCAAGTGAGGCCTTAATAGGTCCCATATAACCATAACTAGTTGCTCTTGTATCAGAAATAGACACCGTCACAATAGAGGCATTTTCATTTAACAAATCCTTAACTGAGTTTGTTAAAGAGACAAGAGAAAAGGCGGAAATATTCGTAGCTTGTAGATAATCTCTAAGCTTAGTTTCATGAAAAGGCTTTATTCCTTCAGAATAGTTCGCAAAGGCAATCGAGTGCACAATCCCATCAAAACGGTAACCTTCAGCACTCATTTTCTTTCCAAACTCTTCAATCGCTTCTTCGCTCTCAACGTCTAAGACATAAACTGGGGAGTCTGCAAATAGTTTCTTAACTCTTGCTTCATGCTCAGTAGATTGAACAGTAAAGACACATCTCGCACCGCTTTCGATTAAACTCTTTGCGCTGGCATAAGCAACACTTTTCTTATTCGCAACTCCAGCAATGAGAAAACATTTTTGTTCAAATTCAAAATTAAGCATTAGTATCTCCAACTAGAGCGCAAGTGAATTCAATGGCCATAACAACCTTACCTGCAACTTTAGACTTTGCTTTCATATAATAAGCATTAGAAACAACTTCAACGAGTTCAACATCCATTTCCAACAAATCCCCTGGTTTAACAAAGTTTTTAAACTTAGCATTTGAAACTTTTGCTACAACTCCAAGTCCACCATTACCTACACTTGCCATAAGCAAAGCACCTGATTGAAAGGCAGCTTCTTGCAGTAGAACTCCAGGCATGATTGGATTACCAGGAAAGTGTCCCTTAAAGAAATCCTCTTGTCCTGTTACTTGAAAAGAAGTGGAGATTTTCTTTTCTTCTCTTGAAACGACCTTGTCTACAAAGAGAAATGGTGGTTTTTGTGGAATTGACTCAAGAACCTCATTAGAAAACTTGCTCACTATAGACCACCTGAGATTTCTAAAGTTGTACCAGTGATATAACCACTTTCTTCAGAACTTAGAAAGAGAACAGCATTGGAAACTTCTTCAACCTTTCCAAATCTTCTAAGTGGTACCTGTTTCTTATATTCTTTAACTTGTTCAGCAGGAAGATCAGCAATTAGCTCGGTCTCAATAAAGCCAGGGCAAATATTATTAATCGTAATTCCTTTTTTTCCAACTTCCTTTGCAAGGGATTTTGATAAGGCAACTTGACCAGCTTTTGAAGCTGCGTAATTCGCCTGTCCGGCAAGACCGAGAGAGCCACCAACAGAGCTCATATTTATAATACGTCCAAATCTATTTCTCATCATCACCGGGATTGCTCCTTTGGACATGAGAAAAGTCCCTTTAAGATTGATATCCATTACACGAGACCAATCTTCTTCAGGCATAAGAGCAAGAACATTATCTTTACGAATTCCAGAGTTATTTACTAGAATATCAATTTTAGAAAAGCTCTGTTCAACTTCTTCATAGAAAGCAAGAACCTCTCCTTCTTTGGATACATCGAACTTTCTAAGAGCAAGCTTATCCCCAAACTGAGCTAGCTCTTCTTTAAATGCTTGGGCAGCGTTATCGTTAGAAGCATAAGTTGCAATGACAGTTGCTCCACTTTTTAAAAAGCTCTCAACAACTCCTCGTCCTATACCTCTAGTACCACCAGTTACGACAACAACCTTTTCATTAAAATTATATGTAATCATGTTAAATCCTTATTTTGATAAATATGTCTCTACTTCGTGTGATTGAATAACTCCATAATTTGCAGCTCCCAACCAACCCGACATTATGATTCCTACCGATCCAGAATGGAAGAGTCCCTTAACCTGCTTATGCATTTCCATACTGATAGGTAGACCTTCAAACTTTGTTCCAAAGCTGGCTCCCTTATTATGATGAGTATATTTCTCCACAGTCAGAGGAGTTGAACAATCTACGTAGTCAATTTTTTCACGAACACCTGGAATAAGTTTCTCTAAAGTTGAAAGGGCCTTTTCGGTGACCTGCTCTTTTCTTTTTTTATAGTCTTCTTCGCTTAGGCCACTCCAATCTTCATATCTGGCATTACTAGAAGAAACCACAGCATAGCGATTTGGCCTTTGAGGACGAATTTCAGGATAATAGACGGAGAAAGTTTGGGAACCTACTTCTGGAGACAGAATGAGATCAGTGTTAAATTGATCATCATCAGAATAGAAAACAAGTTCTCCAATATCAGGGATAGACTCCCCTTCTTTGATTCCCATAAAGACCTGACAACTAGAGGTATTAAGACGAACCTCTTGCGCCTTAGCTATATAGTCTTCATCAAAGTTCTCACTACCCGCTAATTTAAAAACAGTGCTTAATAAATTTGAATTCGAAAGAACAGACTTAGTTCTTACTAATGTCTCACCAATTTTTACGGCCTTGACTTCTCTATTTTCAATTTGAATATCATCAACTTTGGAATGAAGCTTAATATCAACTCCATTTTTAATAAGCTCATCTTTCATCATCGAAATAAGCTCGTCTGTTCCGCCTTTGAAGATATATACTCCCTTACTCATGAAGTTTGAAAAAACAATTCCATAAGTAATGGCAGGGTCTTCCAAAGTGGATCCATTAGCATAGACAATTGGCTCCATTAAAAAACGATGAACATCATTTCTATTTGGAAAGAACTTTTCGAAGAGTTCTCCATTGGTCATACCGCTATCATCATAGAAATTCATAGCAGCTAAGTAATCAAAGAACTCAACCACACATTTTTCATCTATTCCAAACTTATCTCTTAGAACACTTATATAATGTTCTTTCGTAAAGTCTGTCTCTATTTCAAATTGTGGGTTAACAAAGCGAACACTATGAACCTGAACAATTCGTTGTGCTATTTCTCTAGACCAGTACTTCTTGCATGTTTTAATCATTCCCACAGGAAAACCATGGAGAGAAACGTCAAAGATATGATCTCCCTTTTGTCTTTTAAACCAAGTAGCAAATCCACCTAATTTATTGTGCGACTCCAAAAGCAGAACACTTCTACCATTTCTGGCCAATTTATTAGCGGCCGTCATTCCCGCTAGTCCAGAACCAATAACTACAACATCATAGTCTTTTGTGATGATGTCTTTCTTTTTCAAAAGCATTAATATTAACCTTAAAATTGTGAGTAATCGCGAAGAAGATTACCAAGAAAGGGCCATAAAACCAATGAAATCTAATAATAGTCCACCTGCTTAATGCGTCATATTATTTAGATATTTGATCTATTCGCATAGCGTAATTCATAGTAGTATACGCAACAAAAAAAAGGATATGAAATATATGATTATTCACTCAAACTTTAATGAAGTATTTAAGGAAATTCGCGATTACGATAGTGTCGTCATACACGGAGGAATGGCCACTCCTACATCTCTTTTGGAGAGCTTTAAAGAATATGCAAAGGTACTAAAGGGCATAGAAATTATGCACTTACATACTCACGGGAATGCATTTTGGTGTAGTCCTGAGTATAAGGATTTTAGAGTTACAAACTTCTTCGTTGGTGCAAATGTGAGAAAGTCGCTAGACTACGACCGCGTTGATTACCTGCCTTGTTTTCTATCTGAGATTCCAAACCTCATAAGTAGTGGCGTTAAGAAAGTAGATATAGTCTTCATCCACGTATCTCCTCCTGACAAGCATGGTTATTGTACACTAGGAACAAGTTTAGACATTATGCAAGCGGCAACCTCCGCGGCCAGAGTTGTGATTGCTCAGATCAACCCCAATGTTCCTAAAGTTCATGGGGATGCATATATTCACGTCTCGAAGATCCATCATGCGATAGAGGTTACTGAAGAGCTGCACACTGTTAAAGAAAGTTCATTATCAAATGAAGAACTTCGCATCGGAAAGAATATTGCTGAAATTATTGAGGATGGGTCAACTTTACAAATGGGAATTGGCTCTATTCCTGATGCTGTCCTTAAGAGTTTAGACACCCATAAGGACCTTGGAATTCATACAGAAATGTGGTCTGACCAGGCCATGCATCTTATGAAAAAAGGCGTCGTGAATAATAAACTTAAAAAAGTTCATCAAGGAAAAACAGTAGGTTCATTTATAATGGGATCACAAGACGTTCTAGACTTTGTAGATGATAACCCTGAGACTATTCTTATTGGTGCAGACTATGTGAAT
This sequence comes from Halobacteriovorax sp. HLS, assembly GCF_004006665.1. Classification (NCBI taxonomy): domain Bacteria; kingdom Pseudomonadati; phylum Bdellovibrionota; class Bacteriovoracia; order Bacteriovoracales; family Halobacteriovoraceae; genus Halobacteriovorax; species Halobacteriovorax sp. HLS. The sequence goes on along the minus strand of NZ_QOCL01000003.1, from coordinate 161,565 downwards.
AATCCAAGTATAATTAGAAGAAATCCAAAAGTGGTCGCTATTAATAGTGCTATTGAAATTGATCTCACTGGCCAAGTTTGCGCGGACAGTATTGGTCATAGTATTTATAGTGGTGTTGGTGGTCAGATGGACTTTATTAGAGGCGCCTCTCTAAGCACAGGAGGAAAGCCAATTATTGCGATTACTTCTAGAACTAAGAAGGGCACTTCCAAGATTATTCCAACTCTCAAGCCAGGAGCAGGTGTGGTTACAACTCGTGCCCACGTCCACTATGTTGCAACCGAGCATGGAGTAACTAATCTATACGGCCTGACTCTTAAGCAAAGAGCACAAGAGTTGATACGAATAGCTCACCCAGATGATAGAGAAACTCTCTCAAAGCAATGGCACGAGTTATTTAAAAAGAGGCCTTAAGAACAACTGTTCCAAGGTCTTTTTCTAATTCTTTAGTAAAGACCTTGGCCTGAAAAACAACTTCGTCTAATTCGTTAATTGTTAATCCGCCACCAAAACTAGGTCCCCTAGCGGCATGAATTTTAGCAGTTGTAATATCTGTATCGATTAAGTCACCGGCCTTCAAATAACTCTTAACAATCTTACCATCACTCCAAAAGATTCCTCTTTTGCCTTGGTCATCTATTGCCCTAAAGGCAATATTTCCAGAGGAGTTAATAGATGGTGCAAAGTACTCAAGTTGTTTAATTCCCTGCTTACCTTCTTCAACAATAAGTTCAAGCTTATTTCCGACGCTTCTATATAACGCTCTTGAAGAGTTTGAATTTGTCCCGATAAAAGCAAATTGTGAACTCTTAGCACTAGAGCCAATAGTATTATTAAATTGAATGATAGAAGATCGCTCATCCGAGTCTCGGTCCTCGGCCCTTACTACTCTATCCCCAGCAAAAGTCACTTGTGTAATGTGGTCTGGTTGTCTTTCGGTAACTTCTCCAGCAAGTCCTCTACGAGTCTTTAAAATAATAGAATCTTCATTCAAGAAATTTGCAGAGAAGATATAAGAAACTCCTACATCCTTAGAAGAGATAATAGTGCTATCAACACCATCTCTTTGATAAATAATACTTTTAACCCCTGCCTTATCTGAAGCTCTAAAGATTACTCCACCGTGACTATTAATTTTAGGATCTCTAATTGAAATAAATCTTTTATCAACTAGAAGTGATCTTACTTGATCAGTTGAGCTAGAGTATACGAATAGTCCTTGAACTTGGGCTTCATTATATTCAGCAAAAACGAGATCTCCACTTTCATTAAGACTTGGATCACTGAGGGTATTATCTTTTTTTGCTATGTGTATAATGCGTCCTTGCTCAGAATTCATAGGCGAATACCAAATACATGTTCTGACTTCATTATCGATAATTGCTACAAAACTAAAGGCCGTATCACCTTTACTATTATGAGTAACTGTAGCATTAGTAATATAGCTCACAAGTGGTAATCGATAAGACTGAAAGCTGTCTGCTCTTGCAATCAGCTCAATCTTCGCAGCATAAGAATTTTGTCCAAGCAGTAAAAATAAAAGTAATAATATTCTAGTCATGTTTAACCTTTTTGAAGAAGTATGCTCTTATATCGTGAAAGAAAGAGTACAAGCATGGAATCAGTATAAGTGTAATACCTGTGGCAATAAGTAATCCCCAACCCATTGTAAGCATCATTTCTGCAAGCATTGAATCATATCCAGCAATTCCATAGGCAGTCGGAAGAACCCCGGCAACAGTAGTTAATGTAGTCACAATAATTGGTCGTAATCTAGTTGAAGAAATCTCAGCGATCCCACTATCGGCATCAGTTCTTGTAAAATCTAGTTCTTGCTCTAACTTAGTAACCATAATAATAGCATCGTTTACCACAACACCGATCATACCCAAGGCCCCAACAGCGGCAAAAAATCCATAAACAGTCATTCCATGAAGCAGCAGAACATATACAACTCCGCTTAGGCCAAATGGAACTATTCCCATGATGAGTAGAGGTGCACCTAGAGAGTTGAACATGATTACTAAGATAAAATAAATCAAACAAATAACCATCAGTAAGGAAACAGCAAAATCCCCACTAGACTCTCTAGTATCCTTAACTTCACCTATGAAAGAAAGAACTGCCGTAGGATGGTCTTTTAAGATCTCTGTAAAAGTCGAAGACTCATGATTTTCTGCTACTTCAAGAGGAGTGAGTTTCACCCCATCTTTAATATTTGCATAAAGAATAGTAGTTCTTTTATAATCCTTTCTTTGAATATTAGATGGTTTTTTAAGCTCCTCGATTGATACAATCTTATCAAGAGTGATATATCCTCCAGAGCTATTTTCAATTCTAAGTTTTCTAAGAGTATTTAGGTCAAATTTAGATTTACGATCCACAGTTAGTCTAACTTCAACGTCTTCATTTCCTTTACTAATTGTATAGAGAATATTTCCTTCAATGAAAGCACGCAAAGAAGTCGTCACTTGCGAAGGCTGAAGATTAAATCGAACAAGTTTTTCCTGATCGATTTTAAAATTATATTCACGCTTTACTAGAGGCTTTTCAATTTCTATATCAACAAGCTTGCCAGACTTTTCAAATGCCTGCTTTACTTTTTCAGCAATGAGGTTCCGAGAGATATCGTCATTTTCTTGGATCTGAACTTCAAGAGCAGCACCACTATCTCTTCCCCATCTCGACTTAAGAAACTTAATGCTCTTAAACCCTTCTAGCTTACTAGTTGACGCTTCCCACTTCTTAATAAATTGATTGAGAGATAGTTCTCTATCTTCTTTTGCGAGAAGTTCAATATTTATACTTGCTTGATTTTCCTTAACACCAGAACCTCTTCTACTTTCACCAATAGTTGTCGTTACGGCAACAACCCCTTTGTCTAAGTCAGCTAAAATAATATCTTCAACGCTTTCAACTAATGCAGACATCTCAAATCTATTTAAATCCTCTTTGGCGATAACTTTTAAATGAGCTTCTTTACCTTCTTCTCTTGGGAACATAACAAATTTCATTTTTGTTTTAAACAGATAGCCAGAGACACCTAAGATTAACAATGAAAAGATAAGAACAATTGAACGAAAGCGTAACAATTTAAACAAGAACTTAGAATACTTTGCTTCATACTTTAAAAACCAAGATGTTGGCCTAGAAGAATCGTTCTTATTAAATTTCTTTCTATCCATTAAGTGCGAAGGTAAAATAGTCACAGACTCTAGTAAACTGGCCACTAGCATACAGATTACAACAAATGGAATATACTCGACGAACTTACCAAAGAATCCTTCAAAAAAGAGAAGAGGAATAAAAGCGACACAAGTTGTAAGGATACTACCAAAGACAGGTTTAACGATCTCAAGCGTCCCACCAACGGCAGCTTCAAACGGTGCAATACCTTGAATTCTCTTTCTAGAAATATTTTCTGCTACAACTATGGCATCATCAACCACAATTCCCATTACTATAATAATCGCAGCAAGAGTCATATTATTAACTGTATATCCAATAATGGTCATGCAAATAACTGTAAAACAAAGAGTGAAAGGAATCCCTAAACCAACCCATAGCCCTGATTTAAAATCTAAGAAAATAAAGAGAACTATAAAGATAAGGATAAAGCCTATAAGACCATTACTGGCAACAATCGAGAGCCTATTCTTAACATCATAGGACTCATCATCCATTAGAACGATCTTGAGATTACTCTTTGAATGAAGACGATTGAAATTTTCCACAAATTTTAAAACAATCTCTTGGGCCGTTAAAATATCTGTAGAAACATTCTTTTTAACATTTATTACAATTCCTTCATGACCTTGAATCTTATTTATGACTGTAGACTTTTCAAACCCATGAGACACAGTGGCGACTTCATTAAGTCTAACTCCCTTTCCATCATAGTTTCCCTGTACAAAGAGATTTTGAAGATCTTCTTTAGTCTCTAATTCATTAATAGCTGTAACTTTAGACTGTTCTCTATCTTCTAATGTTCCGAGTGGTACACGAATATTATTATTTTCAATAATGCTTACAAGTCTATCGATTGATAAGTCATTTCTCTCAATCTTTTCAGGATTTAGAAGAATATGTAACTCAGGTTCTAAATATCCTTTTTTTGTAACTCCACTAATTTCAGGAAGAACTTTAATCTGGCCTTCAAAATTTAAAACAAATTTTTGCAACTCCTCTCTTTGTTCAACACTTAAACTCTTGTGCCCTTCAAGATAGAAGCCTATATCGATGATCGCTTTTTCGGCGGACTTGAATTGCCTAAAACTAGGCGTCTTAACAATTCGTGGAAGAGATGCTCGCAAAGTGGCATCTTTAATATCTTGGACAACTTCCCTAGTATCTGGAAAATTTTCATCCAGAACAATCCTAAAAGATGAACTTCCAACCGATGAGGTGGAATAAACTTCTTTAATACCTGTCACTTCTTTAATTTCATCTTCAATAGGCTTTGTGACAAAGAGTTCAACATCTTCTGCTGAAGCTCCTGGATAGCTTGCTGAAATACGTATCCAGTTTGACTCAAACTCCGGGAGCTCTTCTTTCCCAATCTTCTGCCAACTAGCAATGGCCAAAATAAAGACACCAACAAATAAGACATTTGAAATTAGGTGATTCTTAGTAAAATAACTAACAATCCCTCTCATAGCTCACTCTTTTTAATGTGAAGATCTCGTTGAGGAAATGGAATAACAATATCTTGCTCTCTAAAATTCTGATCGACCTTGAATCTAATATCTGACAAGATTTTTCTTTGTTCCCATATGTCATCTATCCATACTGATAAGGAGAAGTCCAACGATGAATCACCAAATCCTTCAAAGAAGACTTTAGGTTCTGGATTTTTTAAGACATGTTGATTTGAGCGAGCAATATCCATGAGGATACTCTCTACTTTCTGCGTGTCGCTTCCATAGGCCACCCCAACATTCATATGCACACGCATCTTCTCTCCAGTAAAACTCTGATTTACAACCTGTTCAGAGATAAACTGACTATTTGGTACAATGATGGCCACATCATCTCTAGTATGTAGTAGAGTTGACCTTGCTCCAACCTCAGATACTCTTCCAGAAACGCCATTTACAGTGACGTGATCCCCAACCTTAATAGGCCTTTCAAATAAGATAATAAGTCCGGAAATAAAGTTTTGAGCAATATTTTGGAGACCAAAACCAATCCCGACCATTAAAACTGCACCAAGTGCCGTCAGAGAAGACAAAGAGATACCAACAGTATCTAAAGTGATTAAGATCCCCGTTGTTAAAACAACATACCTAGAAATTGTAGCGATTGATCCTCTGACACCAGACTCAAGCCCCTTATCTTTAAGAATCCTCAGCATAAATCTCTCAGTCATTTTCGCCAGTCGTGTCGTTAAAAAGAAAACAACACAAGCAAGTAAGACAGAAACCAAAGAAATTTTATTTCCACTAATTTCAAATAAGGGTGTCGATAGGTATTTTAAATTATCTTTAATCCAATTCATTTTATTCCTTTAAACAGATCATTCTCAACCGATCTGGATCAGTCGGAAGAGATTCACTTCTATGTGAGTACGGTATAAATTTTATCTTTTCATCAACTCGGAAGTAAACTATTTTTAAGCCACAGGCCTGGACAATTTTCTCTAATTCAAAAGTTGGCAGAATGACTCTATGAACGAGACCATTGTGACTCAGAGTGAATTGGTCTTCATCAAATAAATAACCTTCATCTACAACTAGCCGCTGAGGTTTAACCATACACTCTAGAAGAAAGTGTCCACCACAATTTAAAAGTCCACTCACCACTTCAAAGTACTTTTGCACTTCAGATACTGAACTTAGACAGTGAAGTAAGTGTGAATCAAATAAAATATCAAACTTACCACTACCTTGATAATCGAATATAGAACTACAAGTTATTCTCTCAGAGTGAGACAGCTCGGCCATCTCTATTGCTGCACTAGAGAGCTCAACTCCAATTGATCCTTCATTATAGAAATGAAGATATGGACCACAACCTAGTTCTAAGATTGAAGGTCTTTCATGAGTGTTAAAACTCTTTTTATAGAATTCACAGAACTCTATTAAAGAATCGGAAGGTGTAAAAGTATAACCCTTTGATTTTAGGTTACTAAAAGCCGTATCGTACTTATTCATGCTTCATACTAACAAAGTGTAACCCTATCTTAATTACATGATGCGTCAAAACTAATTTTATCTAGCACCAAGTCATGGCATTATCTTTGCTAAGTAATTAAATAACAAACCCAAAAGATAGTAATGGATAACTTCTAGGGCCAATAAGTAACTAAACTGGTTCAGTTTGAAACCAGTTAATGGAATTATTGTCTGAAGTGACACTAGTTTAATGAAGAGGAGAAAACAAAAATGAAGAAACTAAGGCCATCAATTACAACCAAGAAAATGTGTTCCCTAACCTTAGCGATCTTATTTTCCATCTCCCCCTCAGTTCTAGCGAATAATCCTGAATGGGCAAGAGACTATATAGGTAATTTAAATTTTCAACTTAAAGATGATCCAGATCTAGCACGTAGAATACAAAAACTAGATACAGCACAAAATGAGTTTAATAAAATAAGCGCTAAAGCATCAGTACTTAAAGATAAAGTAAAAAAACTAGATACAGAAAGAGATTCAATCGTTAGCTCTATTGACTCACTTGAAAAACTTATATCTAAAGAAGTCATTCAAAAAAATGGTCTAACGAATCAGAAAAAAGTTGCTACTCAAAAAAAACAAGCTGCAAAGTCTGAACTTGATCTTGCTAAAGCGGCACTAACTCAGGCCACAGCAGCAGCGACAGAGGCCCAAAACGCTGTAACAAATCTTGAAAAGAAACTTGCTGATGCAAAAACAGAATGTACGGCGTCCCCATCAGCTCAGTGCCAGAAAAAAGTTGAGCGCTTGACGCAGAAACTAGCACAAGCAAATAAAGAACTTTCAACGAAGAATGAGTTTAAAAGTACAGCTCAAAAAAATGTAAAGACTAAAACACAAATTCTTGCAAGAGTTGACGCTCAAATTGGAAAACTAACTGAAAGCATTGCAAAGCTTGATAACTCTATCTCTAGTAATGGTGTGAAGCTAGTTACTTTAAAAAATCAAAAGAAAACAAAGATCGAACAACTAAGAGTTGCCAAGCAAGAGCTTGCTCCAGTTGAGAAGCAATTAGAAAGTTCAAGAAATGTTCTCACTCTTGCTAAAGAAGATAAGCAAAAATACAGACAAAGACTTATCGCAAGAGTTTTAGATGTAAACCGAAGAGGCGCCCTTGAAGGAGCAGACGATGGACATTCTGATGGTCGTTTCTTAGCTGATAGACTTGGTTCGTACCATGGCTCTAGAGATGGCGACAGTGATGGGCAAAATGATGGTTTAAGAGAAGGTAGAGAAAGAGAACGCTCTATTGGTTATAGCAATGGTCAAGTAGATGGAGCAGCGCGAGCACTTAGCGAAGGATCTGAAGACGGAACAATAGATGGAACTCGTCAAGGTAATATTGATGCAGCAACAAGAATTGGAAAGGACGATGGAACAAATAGAGCAAATAGCTCAGATGCCGCATCTGTTGGTAGAAACCAAGGGAACCTAGCAGGAATGCAAAGGGCCATCAATACAGGAAATAGCCGTGGTTCACAAATTGGACAAACTCAAGCTATTCAAAAATTTGAGTCTGCTGCTCTAAAGAAAGTTCAATTAAATGGAGATTTTGCAGGAGCATTCGCAAGAGTCATTCCAAACTTCCCTGTCAATCACCAAGGAAGAAATTTTGATCCTAATGGAAAGTTCAATAGAAGAATCGTTAATAGTGCATTCTCTGATGGATACAAGGCAAGATACAGAAGAAGATTAAGAGCTTCTTACGAAACAAATATTACAAATATCTATAACTCAGTTTATGATACAAATTATAATGAGACTTTCGATGATTTCTTCAATAGATCATATCCTGATATGAGAAGAAGCGGTTATGAAGCCGGTGAAAGAGACGCTTATAACAGAGATTATCAAAGACACTTTGACAATGCTTACAATAGAAACCGTACGCAATTCTCGATGAATCCAAATAGAAACTCTAATGAGTTCAAGCAAACTTATGCCAAGGTTGAAGCTGATACTTACAACTCAGTTTATGAGTCTATTAGAAGAGCGAATTACGCAAGTGCTGAAGAGCAAACTTTCAACGCTAATATTGCAGCTCAAACAGAAATATTCAGAAGCAAGAGACACGCTGAAGTATCTAAAATCTACTCTGAAAAACCAGTTCTAAAATTTGAATCATCTTCTATCGAAGACGTAGGTATAAATGGTGTTGCTGCAAGAGATGGGGTTTTCCAACCAAGTGAGAACACTCTTCACTCAATTGTCATCACTAACTACGGAAAAGTAGATGCAACAAATGTAAAAGTTGTAATGGAAAATGGAAAAGAGTTTAAAGTTCCAACAATTCCAGCAGGCTCTACAGCAACAGTTAAAGGTGTTTCAAAGTCTAGTGTAATTGCACAAGACGGATCTGTTGATACGAAGATCATCACTGCCTACTCTCCTCTTAGTGCCGAAGTTGGTATTCAAGGTCGTCACTTTGCGAATCCTTCTCAAGGACAAATCAACGCAGGAGACAAGAAACAAAATAGAGTAAAGTTTCCACTTAAGCTTACTGCTCTATCTACAGCGAAAACTCCAATCATTGGACAGGCAAATAGTCTACAAGTAACAATGGTAAATGAGTCAAAGAGAAACTACACAGGAGAGATCAAAGTAACTTTAGATGTTAATTCTAACTCTAAGATCATCACTAAAGGATTTAATCCAGTAGCATCACTAGGAAAGTCTACGACTCTTAAAGATGCAACTCTTCTTATAAATGATGAATCAGATATCTTCACACCTCTAACTTTTAGAGCGATTATATCTAAAAATGGGGTTACTCTAGGTCACTTAGATTCGGCCTTCACGACTATGGCAAAAGCTCCTTATATTGAAAAAAGAGGAAAGCCAATCGTTGTAGCAAACTCAGAAACTTCAACTAGAGATCTAGTCGACTTATTATCAACGATGGGAGGTCTATCTGGAGCTTCTGTACTAGATGTTTCACTAGAGCAACTTAATCGTTCAGTACTAGGAAATGGTCTTAAGGGACAAACACTTCTACTGCTTGAAAAAGGTGCTTTAAAGCAAATTGACGGAATGCTTAAGAAGTCTGAAAACACATCAGTTGTTTTAATCGATGAGTTAAAAAATGGTACTTCAGGTTTAAGAAAAATCTCTACTTTTAAGGATGCCGAAGAGTTTGATTTCAACGTTGCAGGTTTAGGTAACGGAATTAAGATGATCTTTGCAAATCCAATGAGAGTTGGAGGATTAAAGAGTCCAGTGCCAGTAGCGATTGCATCAATGAATAACTACAAGAACTTCCTTTCTTTTTCTGAACTGATGAAGTTGAGCAATGATCAAATTCTTTCAAGAATTCAAACAGGTGTTAACACTAAGAGCTTCTTCAGTGCTAATCAAGATCAGAAACAACTTATGCAAATGGCAAATATAAGAGCAATTGATGAAGTAATGAGAATTAACAAGCACTACCAAGAAAGTGGTGGAGGTCTTTCAAGAGACAAGGACATTGCCGATCTAGTAAGAGATGATAATTCACTTCTTCACAATAGACTAAGTAAGCTTGTTGACGGAAAAACTAGAGATAATAACGCTTCTCTCTTTCTTTTTGCTCATGACTTCTACTATACTATAAAGAGTGCTCTAAGTGATTATGATCCGATTGAAGACAGACTTCAATTCGCAATTCACAACAGAATGTTTGGTGCACTATTTATCAAAGCCGCTTTAAAAGAAGTAAAGAAAAGTTACAAAGCGCTTAAGAAGTATGACAAGAACCTCTACAAGAAGGTTGAAGACTTAAAAGGACTTCATGCACCATTTGTTTACGTTGAAGATACTAACAATTCAAGAAGATAAGAATATTTATCAAAGAGTAGGACTTCTAGTCCTACTCTTCTTTATTAGTATCAACTCCCAGGCCAAAACTCTCACTGTGGCCATTTTAGATACAGCATTTTGTCCAACCAGTGAAAGGCCATCCCCTACAATACATATTAGAAGAGCAATTGATCTAACTAAGACTCACAATATCGATTGTAGCAAAGTTAGCGCAAAAGAGATTTCAAGCAATAGGCTCTTTCATGGTCAACTCGTTTTGAATAGATTTATTGAAGAACTCTCCAATGAAATAAAAGTAGATATTCAACCATTTCAAATTTTTGATAAAAATGGATTTACTAGGCCCAGCTACTGGGAAGATGCCTTGGTAGATAATAAAAAGTTCGATCTTTTCATTATCGCTGCTGGGGTAAAGGTTAAATCTGTTCATGTTTTAAAAGTACCTACACTTGCTTTTGTGGCAGGAGCTACTTTTGGTCGAGGTATTAATAAAACCACAAAACTTTGGCCCCAAGTGGACTTTAGAAAGAGCAATATTATTACTATTGGAAGTTATCTTCTCCCTGCGGATGGGCTTAAAGAAAGATCTGATCATACCCTAATACACCCTAAGCGCATGAAGTACTTCTTCGCAGCGGGGACTGATAGCGAGGCCTTAAAAGGCAGCAGCAGAGCAGTCGCTACGGCCGCAGCTCGTTCTATAAACACATGCCACGATCAGTTTGGAAAAGTGCAGTCAGTTATAGATTGTCTCGAAAAGAAAAAGAAAATACTAAACTTGGAAGCTAATAAACAAGTTCAGACCTACTAGAATAGTGAAAGTGCTGACTTCATAATCCAACTTGTTTCTGGAATTTGATCTAGAATAAGAAGAACACCAAAGATCATTTGTAAAAAGCTCATTAAAACTAAAAGGGCCACACCAACAAGACTAAAGAGTGATAATTTATGACTACGTTCATGAGACTCAATAAGAGCTCTTTGAGATTTAATTTGTTCTAAATTACTTGTGCCAAATACACTTACTGCGTGCTGAGATGAGATATTCATATCGATGTCCTTTTCCTTTGGGGTTGTCATATTAGCTCCTGTAGTTATTAAACGGCTAATTCAGACTTTGCTCAAGTAAAGTTATGGTTAACTAATTTTCATTTTCTTAAGAAAATCTATTTAGCTTCTATAGTTATGCGGCCAATAAGCTCTGATTTATACAGATAGACAAAGAGCTAAATCATCAGAGAACTTAAACTTAACCTTTAGTTAAAGGTAATCTCAATCTTTCCACCCTTACAAAATATTCCACACAGAATATCTTAAGATTGGTTAAGTTTATTAACTTTCTTCTTAACCTCGTTGAATATTTTTTCCAACTTTTCAGTTAGAATAGTCTTTATGACTGATTTAAAAGAAGTATTGGGTCAAACTCAGACCCACTTAATTCCTATAGAAACGACAACACACCTGGCCCATATTGAGACAGCTAAGGACTTTATGTCCCTAAAGGGTCTATGTGAAAAAGAAGGATACAACCTCACTATTCACAGCTCCTTTAGAAGTTATGAGACCCAGTTATCTATTTGGAATGCTAAGGCCAAGGGGAAACGGGCCCTTCTAGATCAGTATGGAGCTCCTCTAACTTTTAGTTCTTTGAGTGAAGAGGAAGTTCTCTTTGCAATACTTAGATGGAGTGCTCTACCTGGAATGAGTAGACACCACTGGGGAACAGAGTTTGATATTTATGATTCAAATTCATTACCGTGCTCGGAGTACTGTGTGGAGCTAACGCCAGATGAAGTGGCGCCACAGGGAATCTTTGGGCCTCTACATTGTTTTCTAGATCAGCTAATTGATCATGGAAGAAGTTTTAATTTCTACAGGCCTTATAAGGACGACCTTGGAGGTGTCTCCCCCGAGAAGTGGCACCTATCACACTACCCGACAGCGAATAAATTTCTGCAAACTCTTAGCTATGAAGTTTTTGAAAATTACCTATCCACCTTAAACCCTTCGCAGTTCGAACTTCTTGATCTTGTAAGAGCTCATAGTAAAGATATCTATGAGCGCTTTGTGATCAACATCCACCATCCTAAGTAGAACTAACTCTCAAAACCAATGGCCTCATTCCACTCTTTAGTCGGCAATAAGAGCTTTCTCTCTTTAAGGTCAAAGAGTCCAAAGCTTATCAACATAGTCGAAGCAACCTTTCCATCACTTTTAATCATCTGCTGTTCCATCTCCATGGCGTACTTATTTTTCATTCCAAGTACCTTTGACTTTATAGTGATCGTTTCACGATTTCTAAGTTCAGCTTGAAACTTTAAGTTTAAATCTAGAACCACAGGGCCTATTTTATGGGATTGAATTTCTTCTAAACTAAAGCCCCGCGAGGATATAATATCCCACCTCGCCTGCTCGTAGAGCTCCAGGTAAGTAGCATTATTTACATGGCCAAAAGTATCTAGATGCTTTTCAATAATTTGTAGTTGGTATTCAAATTCTTTCATCAATATTTACCTTATTTATAAAATGACTCATTTTGTGGTCACATTTTTATTTATTTAGTTCGTTATTTGTCTTATTTCTTAGTGACATTATTCAAGTTATTTCAGCGCTTTGTCTAGGAAATCACTAGATTGTCCCATTTGTATTCAAGATATTCATAAAAATAACCGACAAGTTTCGTATAATTTAGTTATTAAAACTAAAACTTTAGGTTACTTATGAAAAAAAGAATTTCAAAAAGCTCATCCATTATAATTATGAGCATTCTATTTAGCTACTCTCCCGTCGCTTTGTCAGATAATGCGTTCTTTACCTCAAGTGAAGAGACTGGAGCACTGGCAGATGACCCAGAAACAGAGGGAGTTGTCCTCAAGGGTGATGTTATTGAATCCTGTCAGGAGATTGCTAAAACCGGCTGGGGAGGAAAACTTAGCAAAGAAAGTTTTAATCCCTTCATTAGAAGAGAGCTTAAAAAAGCTCGAAGAAGAATGAATGAATCCCTAAGTGATTTATCTGGATCACAACAAGTATGGGAAGGCTGTTTTAAAAATGGTAGTCCAACAACTCCTTGCAACCCAGAAGCAGGAAAAGCTTCTGTGAGTAAAGATGATTTTGATAAATTTAAAGATCAAACCTATAACTCATATGCGACATATTCATCTAAAGTCACAAAATCTTTAGATAAAGTAAGAAAGTGCTTATCGCTGTACACAGTTATAAAGGGAGCCTCGTCAAAAAGAGAAATGCAAATATCTGAAGATAATAAATCAGCTACAGCAAGCTCATTTGATGGAAAACTACAGTGTTCATCCCAAGGTTATGAGACGCAGGACTTCAAAGGTTGTAAAGACTCAGTCATGTACTATGACGGCGTTTTCTTAGGTAGAAAAGCAGTTGAAGTCGCTCAGCAGTTTGATTACATGGATAGTAGCATGGATGTTCAATCTGATCTTGCAAAGAATGCTCAAACAGATGCCACAGCAGGTCTCAAAGCGCAAAGATCAGACATAAAAAAGAGAGCGGAAATGGCCAGAACTAGAGCTGCAACAGAAACAGCAGCTGTTATAGCTCTATGGACCTCAATGGAGAAGATCCCAAGTATAGATGATTTAACTCAAGAGTGTACTGACAGATCAAAGTCATATTTGGAAATATTCGCTTCAGCACACGAAGTAGCAAAAAAACATCATAGTCAAATTTTGGCGCAAGTAAAAAGAATCAAAGAACTTACGATAAATGTGCCTAAAACTGACGCGCAAGAAGCTCAAATACTTACCGGACAAGGCACCGCACTAGCTTCTCTCGAAGAGAATAAGAACCACTATGTTTCAAGCGAGCCCGATGAAGTCTATAGAAGCGAAGATGCGTGTAACAGCTATGTCTACGATCAAGAAAATGGTGCAACTCACGCTATGATTAACAACTCACACGCAAAAGAAGTTATTCAACAGGCCCTAATAGATGCTGGTGTAAATGTAGCCACAATGTTAGGAACAGCTGAAATTTTAGACAAGCAAGCAGGAAGAGTTTCTGATGCGATTAAATTAGTAGATGGACATAACCCTGAAACTCTAGAGTACGGTGGAGAAGATGTTCTTACTACTGAATGTCAGCTCAATCCAGGTTCTTCTGCTTGTGCAAATATTAATAGAAATGATGCCGTCGATTACTATAATCAAGGTATCAATGTAGATGGAATACAATTTGCGACCTCTGACTCTACTTCGCAAGAGCTAGATGAATTTGGAAACAGAGATGTAGACTCAAGTGGTGATACAACTAGAAATGGTTCTCCAACAGGTATAAGTGCAATTGCAGGCGCAGATAAAGGCTCAGGCCTTGCTGAAGGTCCTGCGGCGGCGGCATCTGTTAAATCAAGTGGTGGAAATGGAATAGGTTCCGGCCTTGGTGGCGGAGGTGGTGGCGGAGGCGGCGGTGGTTCCGCTCCGGCCAATGGTTCAGCTCAAACTGGTGGTCCAGGAGAGAAGAAGGCCTTCGTTGGAAGTGCTAAAAATATGAAGTTCAGTGGCGGTGGTGGTGCACTTAGATTTGGAAGTAGCTCATCAAAGAGAAAGACAAAAGAAAAAGCAAAGAACCCATTTGCAAACCTTTTCAAAAAAGGTGGCAAGAAAAAGGACGGTGTTCTTAACTTTAGAGGTGTTGCCTCTGTTGGTAAGAAGAAGGGATCTATCTTTAAAATGATCTCTAATCGTTACTCTATTGTTAACAAAGAGAAGAGATTACTAACTTATGAGTTAGAAAAAGTTAATGGAGACCTTCCTTAGAAGGTCTCATTCTATTCTTATAGAAATGTTTTCTCTAATAAACTAATTATTTCTTCTCTTGCAATTTTCTGCTTACAAGCTCCCTTAATAATTTCTACGTTAATCTCTTTTTTTAATTGCTCCATAAACTCTAGAAAATGCGCCCTCACCTTGCCCGCAAGCTTCTCCTGCGTCTCTTCATTTAGAAAAGTAACTACGAGGTTTATGATGTCACCTCTATGCTTTTTCCAATTCTTGGAATCTTCTTTTCTATTTTTGATTTCTAAATACGCTTTGGCCTTGAATGGAATAAGAGCAAAGGGGTTTAGAAGGTTAATCCCATCTTTTTCAACAGTATTTTTCTTCATTAAAGCGTAATACTCATCATCTAATAAAATTGCTGACAGTGATTCAACTTCAGTTGGAGTAGTTATTGGGATTATGTGCTGATCTTTATATAATTCAAGGCCATTGTCTGCTGTTGCAAATAGCTCAAGCATAATAGGAAACTCTTCATTCTTGGGCCCTAAAAATCTGTAGAAAATCGCTTGGCCATTATCGCCCTTTTGAACTTTATACTTCCCTTCTTTAATATAATTTATGAGAGTATTTAGAAACCCCTCTGATGGCTTCATCATAAGGACTATATCTAAATCTTTCGTCGGTCTTACTCTAGCTGCACCAGCTTCATCTAGTAAAACATAACTAGCAACCCCACCCACTAAGATGAAGTCATCCGAATAGTTTTTAAATCTTTCTCTAAAATGATCTAGCCCTCTAATCATCATCCCTACGTATTTCAAATCCAATTTTACCAAGAAGCTTTTCAAGCTCAATCTGCACTCGTTCGTCCCGATCGTCTTTATGAATTAGATATATATCTAATGGGTTAATGACACCTTTTTTTAATAAAATAGGCTCTCTATTCCATAATTGAATTCTTACTTTGGCAAAATCTTTGAATACAGAGACTTCTTGGTCGTACTTCTTAATAAATTCTTTCTTACTTATGGCATAAGTTGGAATGTCATCCTCGGCCAACATTGTTAACTTCGATAACGCGGAAATCCCAGAAAGAGGAAGGCCTTTTGGTTTTTTCTCAATTCCAATTTCCTCCTTGGCAGGACTTTCAACTTTGCGTCTCAAAAAATCCCATAGCTCGCCTCTAGAATAAAAACTCACCAATTTAGAAGTATTTTCCTTTTGTTCATAACAAAGGTCGTTGGCCAAAAGCCTATTAATTGCACGCCCCATAGTCATTTCGGTAACATTGAATTCTTTCGCTATATCACGTTTACTCTTACCAGAAATATCACCTTTTAGAATTTCTCTTATTAGGAGATTTTCTGCTAGACCATTTAATTTCTCAGTACTAACTTTCTTTTCTTTGTGCTTTTTTAGTGAAGTACCAATAATAGGCAGATGAACCTGCTTATTTTCAACTATAAAATTCTCACCATTTTGAATCATTCTTTGAACTTTATTAAAATGGAGCTCTTTGAAGTACCAAATAATCTGAAGATCAATGAAACTACTTATGATCTTCATGTGCTTTTTAAGCTCTCTAGGCCCATAGGCCTTATCTTTGAGCGTAACTAATAAATAAGACACCTTATTTATGATAATTTGACTGAACTCATACTTATGCTTAATAAAGACAGGAAGCCCCTTTATGAGAATCTCCTCTTGCTCGACACTAAGATTTGGTAAATATTCATTTAGTATTTTTATAGCTTCCATTCACATATTCTAACACATTTTTCGTGATACTAACATTTTTTTGTTAGTATCACGAAAACCATGTTAAAAGCTTTCTCTTTGTTAATTTATAAGAAAAGGGACTTAGAAAGTGGAAGTGGAAATAGCTGTGCCGAGAAATAATTGCACAGCTTCCTTTTTTTTAAATGTCCCAGTCGTCGCAAAGATCTTCTTTGTTTTTCCCAAAGTTAAACATAAACCACTTGTTGTAGATCGCTCTTCTTTCGGCTTTTTCAGCTCTGCTTCCATCGTCCCATACAACAGTAGCTATTCTGCAAGTCGGTAATACTCCTTGGGAGAATGCGATATCTAGAATTTTAGGGTTATTGATGTAAAATTCAGGAACTTGAGAGCTATTAAAGATTGGGTCATGATGGATTCGAGTGAAGTCAGCTCCATGTTTTTCAAGGATGGTTGCGATCTTGATGCTTTCTGCGACAAAGACCGGAAAGTATCCATTACTACTGGTGTGCTCAATGTTTGCACCATGATTTAAAAAGGCTTCTAAAAGTTCACAAAAGTCATCAATTTTTGGGTTATTGTCTTTTTGCGCCGCTAAAAATGTAACATAACTATCTCTGTTTCTTGAGGTAAAATATACATCATCAGGATTGTATCCTTCCGATAGTCTCTCTTTCATATATGAATAATTCTGCTGCTTGAATGCGTTGTAAAAATCCATTCTTTCCTGTTCGGTAGGCATGTATGCCTGTGCAATGCTGCTGAATATGAAAATAGAAAAAGCAATAATTTTTAACATAAGAGTTCCTATAACTAATTGTTGTGTTCACTAGTTTATACACAATAATTAGTTAATTGTGAAGGCCTGTGTAATTATGAAAGCGAGGATAAACACCATCCCCAATTGAACCTATAAAACTATAAACCACCAAAAATACGTAAAAAATACCCATAACCCAATGAAATTTTTACAAAATGCGCCACGCATAACTTTAGACGTGATATTTTAGTTCATATATTTAAAAGGAAAAGAAATGAAAAAAGCTATCTTTGCGCTACTTGCACTTACAAGTGTACACGCTTCTGAAATTGACCCTTTCGTAGGAAGAGATATTCAACTCACAGATGCTCTTGAGCTTGTGAATACGAAGGCAAATGTTCTTCTACTAGATGCTCTAGATAAGACCAATGCCAAAGACGACAGCTGTGATGAGAAAATTCTATATAAGCAATTACGTAAGAAGTTTAGAAATCACTATACTTCTGAGTTTGCAAAATGGGTTGTTAAGACTGATGAGATCGAAAAGATTACCACTAAGACAAGTGAGTCTATCTACAGAGACTTTAAATGGTATCAGGCAATTGTTCCAGGACTAATTGCCAAGATTAATGACCCTGCTGGACAGACAATGAGAGTCAATGGCGTCCTCATTGGTACAGATAAATTCGAACACTTTCTAGGCTCAGGCTTCAATTATTTCAAGAAGCACTTTATTAAAGGAAAGCCTTTAAAAGACGCTATGAAAATCGGCCTAAGTGCTGAAACAGGTCTTCTAGGAGCATATACGACAGGTGTGATGAGCTATGCTGATCTTGTTGCAAACTTCAACGGTATGAGGTTTTGGAACCGTATGCTGGCAAAGCACTTAGACCCATTAACAAATGAAGAAGTTCTTCCTTACTTAACTTGTAATGATGGAAAATGGGAACAGCTTCGCCCGATAGATTTTTCTATTTACATAGACCACGCTTGGGATGAGGCCATAAATTGCTCATGGTTTAGAACTGAGAGAATGGTTGAGAAAGTAAAAGAGCAACTTGAGCAGTACTCGCAGGATGCAGGCCATGAAATAACATGTCCGATGAATAACGAGCAACTCATTCAAGACGGACAGAAGTACTCTAACCTACCGCTTAATATTATTAACCTACGTGGACATCAATCTATTAAAGAAAATCGATAACTTAACTAAGTGTAGTGCCCTAAAGGCACTGCATTTTTTCATGGTGCCGTTCCGGCATAGAAATTTCCATAACTTAGACATTATTTTTTTGGCATCGAAATTGTACTAATACTCCTAAGGCAAGTGTTCAAAGGAGTAATTATGAACAAAACGAACCAATACAGAATACAAACAAGGACAAAGAGCATTGAGTGGAAGCTTCCAGCATTTGTTATCTCAATGAAATTATTCGCTTATTCAGTATTTGTGACCCTAGACTGGATGGCAAAATTTAATTGAACAAATAACCTACCAGACTTGCCAATGAGGCCTAATAACATATAGCATGGTCAAAGGAATGACACTTGAAAATCATCAAAGGAAATAACATTTCAATGGACGAGAACATTAAAATATTATTAACCAGTGAGCTACTTTGCGCCTGGTCATATTTCGAAAGGCTTGTTCACGCTGTGAATGACCTCTCTAAACTCTCTCAACTTCCTGAGTCTAGAGAGCTGACTCAAAAAATGAACTTTGATCTAGTCGAACTTCTTGAGACAAAGGTTTTTAAAAAAGAATTTATTAGCGAAAATGTAACTCAACTTTCTTTAAGTGATCTAAAACAAAAGTGTCACAATACGACTGAATTATTTGAGAAAATGATCAAGCTAGAACTTAATAGCGAAACAGTTCTTGAAGTTACTGTTGAGTATACAAACTTAATATATGAGTATGCTCATGAGTGGCATCACTTATGTTCAGACTTCACAGACCTAAGCATCCAACTTCCTAGAGTAAATCTAGCTGAGGCCATCTTATCTCCTGCTAGAAACTATGAAGATCTTAATGATGAAGACCTTTTAGATCTAGGACAAGAGCTCGAAGAAGAAATAGATTCTACTCCAAGAGTTCATACAAGTGGTCTATCAATTATAGATGGTGGCTCTAAGGTAGAGACAATCGAAGTTGAAGAAAGCTCTGAAGAAATGGATGAGCACAATATTAGTGAAGACGCGATCATTCCACTATTCAAGCTCGATCAAAAAAATATCAAAAGATTTGAATCTAATGGCCTAGGCTCAATTGGTTCACTTGAGTGGCAACGTGACAAAAAATATGATCACCTCATGCACGAAGGTCACGAAGCAGTATTTGATAAAGACTATGATAAGGCACTAGAGAAATTCACTAAGGCCCTAAATTATAAAGAAACAGCAGAGATTCTAACACTCGTTGGATGGGTTTACTCACTAACAGGTAGTCTAGATAAGGCCAAGTCCTACTGCTTAAAGGCCATCCAAAAAGATGGTGACTATGGTCCTCCGTATAATGACTTGGGTACATACCTTCTAACAGAAGGACAAGTTGAAGAAAGTTTAAAATGGTTTGAGCTTGCAAAGAAGGCCGTCAATTATCAAAACAGAGAGTATCCATATATAAACTCTGGACGCGCTCAGATGACTTTAAAGAACCTTCCTAAGGCACTTGAAGAGTTCTCTAAAGCACTTACTCTCGCTCCATATCATGAGGAACTTCACAATACGGTCGAGAGACTGAAGAAGTCTATTCATAAATCTGAATCAAAAGATTGGGAAGTAAACTGGCAAGGTGAAAATACTAAAAATGATTTTGACCTACCAGAAAATGACGACTCACCTCTAAATTAATGTTAAAATAATCGACATAGTTAAAACCTAAAAGGATTGGCCATGTCGATTAAATCTAAAGAGCTCGAAAAGTTTTTAAACTCATTACTAAATATTTACGAATTTTCAGACTACGGACCTAACGGTCTACAAGTTGAAGGTACTAAAGAAATTTCTAAAATAGCTTTTAGTGTTTCCGCAACAAAGTATTCGATCGCACAGGCCGTTCAATTCGGGGCCGACGCTCTTGTCGTTCATCACGGATTATTTTGGAGTTTTCACGGAACCAAACCAATTAAAGGCCCCTTTGCAAAGAGAGTCATTCCTCTTATAAAAAATGATATTAATCTCTTTGGCTATCACCTCCCACTAGATGCACATATGGAAGTTGGAAACGCTGCGACCATCGCAAAGAAATTAGACCTAATTGATTTGAACCCATTTGGAGACTACAAAGGCTCTCCCACCGGAGTTAAAGCGAAATTTAAAACTCCCCTAACAAGAGCTCAACTTGCTAAGAAACTAACAGATATTCTAGATCACGAAGTTATTTATTCAAAACCAGAAACTGAAGATGAAATTAAGTCCATAGGAATTATAACTGGAGGGGCCAATAGTGATTGGTACCTGGCCATGAAAAATGGTCTTGATGCTTACCTAACAGGTGAGATGAGTGAACATGATTGGCATGAAAGTGCCGAGTCGGGAGTAACGATGTTTGCAGGAGGACACAACGCTACTGAGCAATTTGGCGTACAGTCCTTAATGGAAAAAGTTCAAGAAAAGTTTGATGTGGAATGTACGTTCATATCAAGTGAAAACCCTGCTTAAGACTTTAAGGCCTTTGTAATAAACTCAATACACTCATGCATCGCCTTACTCATAGTTTTAGACTCGAGATAGGCCATGCTCAATGAGTTTAATAGCGCAGTTGTTTTTGCTCTAAAAACATGTAACTCCTGCCCACTTTCTTTTAGCTTATCAACAATGTGAATGGGTAAAATACCAACTCCCATGCCAAGAGTTATAAGCTGAGCAACCCCTTGGGCATTCAGCAAAGTTGCGCAGGAATTTATTTGCATATTTTGAAACTGATAGTGATGGGAAAACCAGGATCTAACTAGTGGGGAATCGTCCATATATGAGATAAATTTTAAAGATTCAAAAAAGCCCCTATCAATTCTAGAGCTTCCCTTGTTCTGATTCATATACTCACGGGAGCAACAAAGAACTAGTTCTTCACTAGAGAGGGCAACCGTTTTAATTTCCTTATCTAGGCCATAGCTATCAACAATGGCAAAATCAAGCTCTCCAGTGAGTAACATCTTATTAATACTTGCAGCATGGCCATAATGAATCTTATAGTTCACCTTTTCATACTTATTCGAAAAATCTTTTAGTATTGGTAGAATGATATTATTTCCATACTCGCTAGGTAGAGCGATCGTTAACTGACCTGCAAAGTCTTGCTCCTTACCCATTGTTCTAGCAAGTGCATCGTTGAGTCCATACAAATGGTCATGACAAGACTCATAAAGTTGATGGGCCTTATCAGTAGCGATTGGACGTTTCTTAACTCTATCAAATAAACTCACTCCCAACATTAGCTCGAGATTCTTTACATTTTGACTAACCCCAGATTGAGTCATATTGAGTTCAAACGCTGCTTTAGTCATACTCTTATTTCTGTAGACACTTTCAAAAATACGCAGCAAATTTAGATTAATAGTATCAATAAACATAATTTCAACACCTTGAAGATTAATAGAACTAAAGTCATTAGAATTTTATCATAAGTAGAGCTTATTAAAAATAAATCAATAAATAACTTTTAAAAACTTAAAATTAGGACTATAAACCGTTGAACTTTTTCTAGAGGACTCTATGAAACTAATGATAATGACTCTTGCCCTAGTGATGACTTTCACCGTAAATGCAAATGTAGCATTTACAGTAAACGGAAAACTTGTTCCTTACAACGGTTCGAGTGATCTCATTCACATGGTTCTACTTACTAAAGGTGGGAATTTTAATGTGGTTAGTTTCGATCATAAAATTCAAACTTGTGAAAATGGTGAATTTGAAATCGTTCAAAACTTCTATCCAAAGAATACATACTCACTTGTAGAAATCTATGACTGTAATGATAAAATAGATGATGGCCCGACCTACTGCCCTGAGGTCTATATGCCTATTTGTGGATCGATAGATCTTAAACAAAGAACTTTTGGAAACTACTGTGAACTGACAAGTTCAGGAGCAGACTTTCTCTATGCCGGACAGTGTGAAGAATAATTAAACACTCACTGAATTAATTATTAAAAAAGTCCATTGGAAGAGCTCCCATATGGTGGAGCTTATCCATATTCTTAGGGGTAATCCCTGTAGAAACAAGCTTTCCATCTTCATAAGTACAAATAGTTTGAGAAAGAATATTACTCCCTTCCATTCCTGTCACCTCTTGAACTGTCTTAAGAATTCTCTTCCCTTCACGGTCTCTAGAAATCTGTAAGATGAGATCAATTGCAGTACTCATCTGCTTTCTCACCACATGATAAGGAACATCATAGCCAGACATTAGAAATAGAGTTTCCATTCTGTTGATACATTCTGTAGCTGAGCTCGAGTGAAGAGAAGTCATACTTCCATCATGACCAGTATTCATCGCCTGTAGTAAGTCGAAGAACTCTCCACCACGAATCTCCCCTAAGATTATTCTATCAGGTCGCATTCTAAGAGTATTTTTTACAAGATCCCGTACTGATAAGTCAGAGGACTGAATCTTACTACCAGCTTCGAGCCTAACTATATTTGGGATATCAAGACTAAGTTCCAACGTATCTTCTATTGTTACAACTCTTTCGGCAGGACTTATTTCTTTTAATAGTAGATTCATAAATGTTGTCTTACCAACACCCGTTCCACCCGAGACAATTATATTCATTCTGGCCGATACGGCGGCCTTTAAAAACTCGATCCACTTCGGATCAATTCCAAATATTCCAGGACTTGAATCAAAGTCAACGATACTTCGAATATACTTACGAATAGAAATTGAAGGAAACCCACTTGCAAATGGTTCAGTTATAACGTTAATCCTAGAGCCATCAGGAAGATTTCCGTCTAATATTGGATTTTCCGCATTACAAACTTTCTTATTATATTCAGCAACTTCACTAATGAATTGATTGATGTCCTGTTTAGTTATAGTGAAATTTAATTGAATAAACTGACCACCTCTTTCGACAAAAATACTCTTTGGCCCATTAATAACTATCTCAGTTATGCCTTTTTTCGTATTTAAGTCACTAACTAATTTCCAAACCGTATTTTCTTTTTCCATTTACAAACCTAGACGTGATCAGAGATAAAAATATCTCTCTCATTGATTGATGCCCCATAGGACAGTAAGTTATTTATATAGATTTTCTTTTGATCGCTAGTAAGGAGTTCATAGATATCTTGGTATTTACCACCTGCTCTCACAAGTTCTAAAACCTCATCCTTTCCTAGAAATAAAATTAAATGTTGTATCAAAATGATTACCCAATCGATCTTAATTGTACGAGAAGTTGAAAGAGCAAGAACTTCAAATACATCATCAATATTAAGAAGTTCGCTACCTGAACTGTCACCGGCAATACTCAATTCAATCGATGCAATTTTAAAATAAAAGGCCAGCAGAAATCCTCGTGAGTAACCGCCGATACTAAATTTCTTAAGTCGATCTTCAAGTCCAAGAATTCCAAAACAATTTCCGACTTGGATATTCTTAGGGTATTCACCGTTAATAAGCTTCTCTATATAAAGACAAGCAAAACGATCTCTAACACCATGCCAACCTAAGCTCTTGATGACCTTATTTACATTGCCACCAGTATCGATATCTTTACTAATCATTTGGAAAAGTAAAAGAAGGCCTTTTCTTTCAGAAATATAATATTCTAAGTTACTAAAGTTCTTTCCAGAACTTTGCATATTAACTTTTAATAGCCGAACAAAATGATCCGGTAGATTTACAAATGGGTACTTCAAGTTTTTCCTCAACTTTAATCTTTTAACTATTTTAACCGCTTAGGCCATCGGCAACAAGTGATGTCTTAGATTTCCACTGGCTTATGATATAATTAGTTAATTATGAGAATTCCAATTTATGAAGAACTTATTTTAAATCAATACAATGTAGAATACCTGAGAGAAGAACTCGGAAAGAGCAAATTAGGACTCATTCCAATGTACACATCTCTACACCTTATAAGTGATAAAGAGCGTCCAACAGCGGCCATGAATATAGAGCAAGTTCTTAAAGAGCTAGAGATACATCCGCGCTATCCTTATCCATTCTACATAATTAGTGAAACTCCCATTAGAAGTATCTCTATCACTGTAGTTGAACACGTTCAAAACCTTCCTCTACACTACTTTAAAAAGGCCAAGAGATTAAAAAATAAAGAGCTTGCCCTGTTGAATAAGGCCACTCTACTTGCTGAAAAAGTGGTTAATAATGATCTTTATCAAAAAGAAATTGATTTAAAAGAAGGCTACACTCATCAAGTTCTTCTTTATAGAAAATCAAAAGAGTTAAACTTCTATGAAAATGTTCTTGAAGAACTAGACCAAAAGGAAATTAGAGATGGTCAAAAAAAATAAAGTCCTGCCTAAAGATAAAATAGACCAAATCAAAGGTTTTGAAGAGATTATGGATTTAGTTCTTGATGAACAGGAACAAATTCAAGCTGAACAAAAGAAAAAAGAGCTAGAAAAATATAACGATACCTATCAACTTTATAACTTCTTAGAGAATGAAGTTATACGTCTAGAGAAGTTCTCACAGTTCTTTGGAACCAAGCTTAAAAACTATAAGAAATTTAATCAAACTCAATACATCGCAAAGAAACAAACAATAATCTGCGACGAGGCCAAGGAAAAGCTAGTTAAGAGAATGTTACCAAGTGACAGTCATCTTAATAAGCAACTAGAGAGCTTATTCAACTCTCTGTTCTAATTTGAGTAATTCAATTGTTGCACTACCGTCTTTCTGTAAACATGTCAGAAGTAAAGTTGACTCATCATTAGAGTTTAACGTATCAACATGCTTACAATTGGCCGGAACCTTAAAACTAGAATAAATTGGTGATGAGAATTCTCCGTTGTCATAAACCATTGCATATAGCCTATCACCATAAATAAGGCTTGAATCAATAAGAAGTGCTGAAGAGTTCCCCTCTGAATTAGAGACCTTAACTTGCTTGATCGTTTCAGAGAAATTTACACCAGGAAAACTACTTTCTCTATTAATAGGTAGCTTCGATTTTACGCCAGTATTTGTTGCGAGATGTATAAAGTAGCGACTTTCAATGAATAGAGCTTTACTAAATAAGTTCTGTGAGAGATTTAGAACATCAATAATTAAGTCTCCCCAACTTCCAGTATCAAATTCAAGAACATCACCAGTCTCAATATTATTCCAAAATTGAACTCTTAACTTCTGTCTGTCTATTAAAGCAAAAGATGCTCTCTCATTTGAAAGAAGGTCATCATTGATAAGAGTTTTATTTGACTCGAGACTTCTACCCCATAAACCTATTTCTTTAACTTCGTATTCACTTGTATTTGAAAAAACCACTTCATAATAGCGCTTGGCAAATTCTCTACCCGTAATAACAATCGCAGAAAGTTTCGCGTCCTTAGCAGCATTTAAATTTTGCGTTATAATTGTGTCAAAATATAATTCATCTCGTGAAGATACATTAAACTTCTTTTTAAAGTCCTCTAAAAACTTGTAAGAAGAAAGAGTTCTAATATCTAGGACAACCTTCCCGTCAACTAGCTTAGGTAATAAGTAGTAAGGTCTCTTCGTCGCAAATTCAGAGTCAATTCGATCAAGAGGGTCCAAAGTATTGTCGGCCTCAGGCATCTTCCAAGTTTTCATAAATGTTGGAACTTTAACTGCTCCCATAAAGCTAGTCTCTACTTTCAAAAAATCAAACTTAATTTCATTATTAAAGAAAGGTAATCCTTCAAAGCCTGAAATAGGGAAAGTCCAATGAGAGTATTCATTAAATAATGGTGCCCCATCATTTGTGAGGTAGCTAAGAATGAGGTTTTCACTCTTCTTGCCTAATGAATAAATCATATAGTCATCTATTCCATCAAAGTTAAAATCATTCTTTACTATATTTAAAATCTTTCCAACTTTAGGAATAGTAAAAACACTTTCAAGAACATCTGTACTTGATATTTTAGCAATCTGTACCTTTGTATCTGGACTACCAATAATTTCATAGAAGTAATCAAAAGACTTAGAAGCATAATTTGTTGAGATTACTTTCTGAAGCCTTGAGAACTTACGTCCAGACTGAATTGTAATAAGGTTCTTTGCAGGAAGATTAGTTGTAAGAGTTACTTTATTATCAATCTTGTCGACTTCTCTAACGAAAGCAAGTTCATGAGTAATTGATTTTTCATTAAATTCAATCGTCATTGGAATATGAGAATCAATTGAAAAATTATCTAAAGTACCAGTAACACGAATCTCTCTATGCTTTGAGTTTAAAACTTTTACTTTATCAAAGCTCTGTTCAAATAAGGTATTACCCTGATGACCTAGAGTTACTTTAAAATTAAGAGAAGGAATATCTTTAACAAGTGCCCTTACAGGTAGACTAAAAGAAAAACGACCATCTTCATTAATAACAACTTCGCTGAGACCTTTTAAATTAAACTCAGGGTGTCCGTCTTCTAAAACAACAGACTCATAGCCAGTAAAAGAAACCTTTCCATACTTGATAATTTTTTGTCCTTCGATTTTTCTTGCTCCAGTAAAGAGACGTTGCTTAATCTCATCAAGAGAGAGATCAGAATTACGAGACTTATCCAGAGCGATTAGCCCCGATACATATGGTGCCGCCTGAGAAGAACCTTTTTTAATTTCATAACCAGGGATTCTAAGCAATCTCGATTCTAAGTTTCTAGGATATGTACTTATGATACCCTCACCAGGAGCGATGACATCTACCTTCGCACCAAAATTAGAAAATTCAGGAATATTTCCCTTATTGTCCATTGCTCCGACACAAATGACTTCATCATATGCGCACGGATAAACTGGAATCTTCTTATTATTATTTCCAGAAGCGACGACTACGGCAATATTCTTAGCAATGGCCTGATCAATAGCAAAGCGAACCTTCTTAGTATGAATTAGTTTTGGCCATCCTAGAGATAAGTTA
The DNA here is from genome assembly GCF_004006665.1 of Halobacteriovorax sp. HLS. NCBI lineage: Bacteria > Pseudomonadati > Bdellovibrionota > Bacteriovoracia > Bacteriovoracales > Halobacteriovoraceae > Halobacteriovorax > Halobacteriovorax sp. HLS. Next base: position 134,288 of record NZ_QOCL01000003.1, on the reverse strand, counting down.
ATAACTTGCGCGCCATTTTTAATCGCATAGGCAATCGCATCTGCAATGATATTAGTAATAACCTTCTTATCATAAACGAAGCTATTTACTTTAGGATTAAGAATCTTAAGAGGCATTATTAATGCATTTTGAGAAGCGACCCCTTTAATACCAATTCCATTATTAGAAGTAGCAGCGATTATCCCCGCGACATGTGTCCCATGTCCTATTTCATCAATTAAATCATTATTTCCGTCTAGGAAGTTCCATCCATGACAATCTTGATCAGCTCTTTGTTCAAGAGTTAACTCATTACACTTAGGATTAGTCCAAATATTATCTTTAAGGTCAGGGTGCTCAATATCAACACCAGAATCAATAACCGCAACGATGGTCTTATTCTTTGTTAAAACCAAATCTTTTGGTAAATCAAGGTCTTCACCCTTAACTCCTCTAACAAACTCACGTGTTAGTTCACCAGTTGATCTAAATATTGGTTGAGCATTATTTTCAAGCGCCCACTGAAGAGATGACAAAGGATCATTTGCAAAAGTCTGTAGCGATAATAGACATAGAATAAGGGTTTTCTTCATTACATATTCTCCCTTAACCATGATCCGTTAAATTCATTGGATTGCATCTCAATTCGAGTTCTAAGTTCTTCAACAGGTCCGTTCCAATACTTCCCACTGACTTGTCCTTCAGTATTTCCATTTATTGGAGTCGATAGAATATCACTTTCCTGTCTATAGCCTGTTATTTTTCCATTTAGGTAAGTATTACTCTTACCAATAATACTAATGAAGTCTTCATAATTTAATAGTCTCTTATACATCATCGTAAGATCTACTAAGCAGGCAACACCATCGTATTCATCTTTTTTCATTTTCTTAACACAGCTCTCTCTCTTATCAACGAAAGGCTGAAACTTACCACAAAGAATTCTCTTAGAGATAGGAGCTCTATTTAAACGAGTTGTTGAACAGTGTCTTCTATCGTAATACTTCTTTCTATATTCCCTTCCAAGCTCTAGAATTTTATCTTCATTAAAATCTAAAATATTCCACACACCTTTTTCGTAGATATTTAAATTTACTGAGACTGAATATAGCTTCAATCCTGTTGCATCATTTATATCTGAATCAGAAAAAATCTTTGTTCCAAACTCTTCGTTAATCTCAGAGATCATCTTCTTTAGCTTAGATTCTTTTATCTTCCACCCTTCCTTTAAGATTTCTAGGGCCATGAAAGTATCAGGAAATTGTGCTCTACCTTTTTTAGTTTCATCATAACGAGACTCAAACCTTAGTCCTTCTACTGCATTTACGCCGTAAAATGTTTGAGATGGCCTTTTCCAAGTTTCATTTCTAAGTGTTATATACTCAGTAATCTTACTTAAGTAATAGTTCGCCACATCTCGAGCAAAGGCCCAATTATTAAGACCAATCATTTTTTGATAAGTATACTTAAAAAACTTAGCTTCATAGTTTTCTGGAGTAAAGACAGAGAACTGTCCTCTCTTTTTCAATTTCTTCATTCTCCAATTAAGAAAAGCATACTTAGAGCTCTTATCTAGAAAACTATTCTTAATTTTATAAGGACTTGTGTAGCTACCTAGTAGCTCTTTAGACCCAGAATCGAGTAAGGAGTAGATTGCGTTAACCCCAGAAAATAGTTTCGGATTCAGGTCTGGATCAGAATTAATATTTACATTATATAATTCAACATTAAAGTTACCCTTTGAAACGCTGAAGTTTAGTTTTGTTACAGGGATATAACTATCAAGCTCTATTGAAACACCTACTTCTCCAAGCTTTCCGTTATCAACATAAACCTGGACAGTATCTGCATCCTTACGATAAATATGCACTCTCTTCATCAAAACTGAGTTTGTGTCGATAGCAAGACTTAATTTAGTATTGGCCCAAGAATATCCGCCCTTTACAAGAAAAGATGGAGTTAATCTTTCAGATATTATAAGTGATTCACCTACTCCTAAGTTCTCGTTAATCTCATCTGCTATTAGTTGAATACGTTCATTACGATTTTCTTGATCCTCCACTTCTCCAAGCTTAGAAAGTTCAAGCAAGCGCTTTTCTAGGTTTTTCTTTAACAGTGAAACAATCATATTCTTATAAGGCTCTTTTAAAGAGGCCTTTAATGAGCGGACAGGTTTTAAGTGAGAGAAGGTTTTTAAATAACTTACCTGACCTCTAGCAAGGGCAGTGTAACCAGCTGGTAATCCCTCAATTCCAACATTTGCACCTAGAGAAACTCCGTATCCAAAAATATCCGATGTTTGAACAAGATTATCACTTCCTTGGTAATTACCGACAACGACGTCACGAGAGAGGATAATATTTCCATTAACAATTGGAGATACCCAAGTACCAACTTTTTGCTCTAGAAACTCTCCCGTTTCAATATAATGATTCAATCCTGTTTCAAATTGTTCTTTATGATAGTCGAGTCGTGCATCGTTAACATCAAAAACAGATAGCTTTGAATTTGCTTGCCTAATCAGAGAATCAATCGCATCGGACTGAAGCTTACTCAAAAGAGAATACTTAAGTTCTCTAAATGGAGAATCTGGATCACCATAGGCAAAGCGAGATGCATAACCATCATAATTCTCTTTAAGAAGTCTTCCGTTTTTTAAATTTTCACCATAGCTAATCTTTGGATTAAATTCAATTGGAGTAGAATCGATAGCAAAGAGTTCTAATAAATTATTTCTTCTAGCAATAAGTTTTTCAACTAGTAGCAATGAAACTTCATAAGGAAGATGAGAGTTCTTAACAATTTGCTCAAAGTCTTCTCTAGAAAAGTCTTTCATTCTACCTAGAATCCACTTTGCATCATCTTGAGTTGTATTCATATCTGCAAGCGTGAAGTGACTTAGTTCAATGCTATTTGCTTCTTTTCTTGCGGCCTTAAAGCTAAAAGTATTAATAGCTTCATCAACGTCTAAAAGAGAGTAAGGAACAATGAGAGATCTCAGAGTTCTACTGGTCAAAGTCTTAGGAGGAACACCAAAGGCTAAATTATAATGATCACCATAGCGAGGTAGCATTACAATCACATCTTGCAGATCAATTGTTACTTCAGAGTCTGCAACCATCCATCTAGACGGTGCTCCAAATGTATTTTCAGGAATGACCCTTTCTAAGAAGTGATTCTTTTCCTCTAAGCTGCTAAATGCAACTTTAACTTTTTTCTTATACTTCATCGATGGAACAACATATCCAAGTTTACGCAGTAGATTCTTTCTTAGTAATAATGTATGAAGGTTCTTATCGAGAACAATATTTAGAATATTACCTGTAGTATTATCTAAAACAGTGAAGCGTAGGGTTCCAGATTGAGAGCCTAAGACACCTAGAAAGACTAGCTCTGTTTGCGAAGAAACTTGGATTTCATCAATATCACTATTTGCTAGAGTTTGATCTGTATTCTTCCATACTTCACTCTCTATTGGATTTAATAGTGATAAGTCCAATCCAATATTTGAATCGTTTTGTAATTGCCATGCTTGTTCTGAGCTAAGCTTACCAAGCTCTGGGTGAAGAAGGTCGTTACTAGGAATTCTTGTTGTATCAAGAGGAATGTACTCTACCTTTGCATTGGTATTAGCAAATAATAGGGCCCCAACAAGGGTGATCATTATTAGATTAAATAATTTTTGCACAGTATTCCTCTTTTTATTAATAGTCATTTATAACACAGCGCGGCTTCCCACCTAAGTCACTGTGTAAATAAAACATGCATGTTTAATTATCTAACTAGCTGAAATTAAAAAGGGCCTATAAAGGCCCTTTGGTATGTATTACTGAGATTCTATTAACTAAAGGTCAATTCCGAATACTTCTGGAAGTAGTCTGTTTTCTAAATTATCAGCATTTGTTCCAAGTTTAGCTGCGATTTTTGCAACAAGATCTTCTTTAAGTTCTGTATTATTTGCAGCTTCATTAAATTCTGAATAACTAGCTCCTGTAACTTTTTCGATATCTGTCACTAGTGCAAGCTCATCTTCTTTTGTTAACTGCTCACCTTTTGAGCGATCAAGCATTTTCTCTACTTTAGACCCTAGAGTTACAAGCGATAGAGAAGTTTTCATATCGATTGAATATGCAAAAGATACGTCTGCAGCTTTTTTGTAGAAGGCCGCTTTTTCTTTATCAGCTGCCATTAAAGATACGTCAGTAGTTTCTTCTGAATCTTCATATAAGAAACCAGAATCAAACCCTACATAGTAATCTTCTCCCCAAGCATCTGTGTAGTCATAATCAACAATTTCGTAATCATCACCATAACCATCTCCGATTAGACCATCAAAGAAGTCATGATCATCTTGAATATCTCTAAACTCTGAAGCTAAGTTATTATTTGACGAATAATAATCATAATAAGTAATTGCTCTTATATATTGTAAAGAGACAGCTACATACTCATCATACTCTCCATCATAGATAACGAAGAAATCTTCAGAATCCCAACTAGATCTAACTGTATCCCATTCAGACTTAACAAGTTCGTTATCGCTATAGCCGTCAACGCTATTAAGTGAGTTTACAAAACTCTGCGCCGAGATATAAGGACTACTATAAGCACCGTAAGTTGAAGATGAACCTCCACCACCGCTGCTGCTACCACCACCGCCTCCACAGCTCGCAAGTGTTGCAAGTGCTGTTAAAGCTAGTAACGATTTCTTTGTTGCATTCATTAATTTACTCTTCATTCTCTCTCTCCCTCTTGTGTTTTTAAACTCTCTGTGTAACGCTTAGCATTGATATAGAAAACAACTCTTATTGTTAAGGGTCATTTTCAATCCATGAAAATCTTTCACTTTAAAAATGGTATTGCGAGAAGCGTGCCAAGTTTTCAGCACTAAACTGGTGTAATTTTGTCTACTTTGATAAAGGTTTGGATCAAAGAGCACCTTGCGCAGAGTCAACAAGGTGTCTAGCTGGCCCTATTGATCTTGAAGGATTAGAGGTCCACCAACATGTTTAAACTCGCTAGAGTCTAGTTCCTCTAAATCGTAACCTGAAAGATGGTATTTAATAATATCTTCTATGTAGTTTTCAAAACCATCAATGACACTAAGTCCAAAAGTATTCTTAAACTCAATGGCCTTAGACTGAAGTATAGCTTCTTGTTGAATAAATCTTTTTGAGAAATCTCTAAGCTCACTAATTGTGACACCAATTTTCATTCCTGAGTTTTCTTGGATAGATTTATTACAGAAATTTATAAAGGTGCTAAGTATCAAGGACTCAAAATCGATATCTGCCACATCAAAATTTAAATAGTAGTTATCCATTAGTTGGCCAGCTTCTTTTAGCTCCTGAAAGGTCTTATAGAAGCTTTGAATAAAAGGAAGTGTAGAGTTTAGTAGTTGAACTTCTTTTTCCCAACTTAGGAAGCTAGAGTAACTTTCAACTAAAGTACTCTTATTTTCAATTCTATTTTCGATATACTTCACTTCTCCATAGAAAGAATTTTCAATAGTCGTAGAAAAAATCTCTCCAAGAAAAGCATCATTATCACTATTGAAGCCACTTTGAGCATAGGACTTCTTTATTGTCTTCTGTGTTAGATAAATTAATGATCTTCCAACTCTATAGATATCGACAAAGTCAAATTTAGAAAATACCCCTTGCTCACTTTGCTCGGACAAATTCTTAATATAGTTAAGGCCAAGTTTTATTGTGTTAGCAGTTTCGCGTCCCACTCTTGTCATGGCAACACTACCATCTTTTAAAGCATCGCTTAGAGTGAGCGTCGCATTTATTAAACGAGTAAAATTAAACTGCAGAAAATCTACACGTTTTTCATTCTTCAATTTCGACAGCTCATCAGAGATAGAATCAAAGTTATTCTTAAAAGCAATAACAGCATTTTTATCAAGACATTGATTTAAACTCTCTGCTTCTAGCTCCCCTGTAATTTCAACCTTACTCTTTATGAAGTGATCAACATGGGACATACTAGGAAAGGAATTATTCATCTCAAGGGCATCATAGTAGTCAACGAAACCTAAGTCATTTAATCTGTGCTTTTTAAAGCGGTACTCGTCTTCTTGCATAGACAAGAAACCGTCGGAGACAATCATAAATAGATGCTGATAAGCAGCTTCAACACCCTTTTCGGAATAGATATCTTTAATAAACTGCTTAAGCTCTCCCACATAAGGATAGTCTTCTTCAAACTCAAATAAGAGTAGACTGTCTTCTGTTAAAAAGTAATTATCATGATCAGGATACATTGGATCTTCAACATCAAAGGTCCAAACACTAAGTCTTCCTTTTATAAAAATTGAAAATTCAATACTGTTTAAAAATTCATTCTTGAGCTTTTCATCTGTGACTTTAGAGTAAGTCTCAATCCAAAAATGGAAAGATTCAGGATCAATATCATCTTTTTTCCAAAGGTCTAAATCTAGAAATACTTGTCTTTGTTCAGAGCTAAATTTTCCAAGAGCACTGGCCACAACTTCAGTTGGAAGTGACTTTAATGCAACATAGAGAGGTTGAGTTGGTAAGTTTGAAAGGTCCTGTCCTTGTTGAATATAAGATTCAATGATCTCAAGGCTTGAATAAGATTCCGCCTCACTTAAAATGCTCTGAATAAGTCTAGATCCATCACTTGTCATATATTCTCCATATCTCAATTCTTGATTAAGAGCTTATAGCAAAAATTAGGACTAATGGCCATTAAGTATCTGAAAGTTGGTGACAATAACTCTAAATAACTTGAACCTATTTCCGATAAGTTAGCTAATGAAAAATAGATTTCAAATGAAAACCCTCAGCACAATCCTTTACTCTTTTGTATTTTTAATTACAAATTCATCAGTATGGGCAACTTATCAAGAAATAGAAAACCTGACTTCTTATCAAGCGATGTTGCTAGACGGGACAGGCTCTCAAAAATTAAATGATCAATACTCACAAAAAGTTATCAATCAAGTTAATGCATATATTAGAAACCCGTCGAATAAGACTTTTCTTAAATCTCCAAAGGGGTCACACTTACTTGAGAATCACCAGAAGTTAGTCAACTTTAAATCTTTAAAAGATAATTTAGAAAATTGTTTGAGTGATGATGAAGACAATCTAATGTTAAGGCAGCGAGTAATTGACGCTGCAGGAAAGTCATTTGATATTCCAGTTCCCTGTAGAGCTGATATAACAAAGTATGATGAACTAAATGGTTTTGTTCAATCTATCATGAGTCCTACAGATAAGTATCTTGAAAATAGCTTTGAGGCGCAGTTAAATAATAATGCAATCAAAACCACTTTAAAAACTCTCTTAAGTGTCTTGTATAAGTACGATCCTTCTTTTATGAAAAATGGAACTCTTTCAAAGAGTCAATTAAGTCGCCTAACAAATAGAGTCTGTAAAAAATCTAATATATGTAAAAATACAAAGTTTAAAAATGAGCTTGAAGAGGAGCTTAAAAGTTCTGCAATGGAACTCGCTAAGAACGAGAAAAAACGATCTATAGATGAGGTTGAAAAGAATCTAAATGGTAAGATTGATCTCATTAACAAAAAATTATCGAAAATATCTTTTGAAGCAAAAGAGCGCTGGTACTGGAGTGACTATGCGCAAATGGAAGATACCAATCAAAAAGTTAACTTTCAAAACTATATAAAAACTTATCTACAGGAAGCTTCCCAGGGCGACGGAGCTCTACTACTAACAGATAAGATAAAAGATAATGATGGAGGATTAAAATCTTATAGTGACGATTCTTCGAATATTGAGCAAGTCGGAGATAAATTCGTTTATAAGAAACATAAGAGAGTAAAAAAATCTCACATTCGAGCATCGATTAAAGAAGTAGAAAAGAAGATTTATGAACAGATTGACTCACTCAATAGTTACAGTATCGAAAGAGAAAAAGATCAATCGTTACTTAAGGAAAGTAAATCTATTGGTCGCGCAGCAATGGCAAATCAATATAAGAAAAAGAGGTTTAAAAGTAATAGACTGGAATCTATCGAGGATCTTATTAAGAGAAACCCAATTGTAGCAGGACAAACATTATTGCAAAATCCTGAGTACTCGTCTTTGGCCTGTAAAGCTATTGCCAATATTAATAGTGATAAAGAAAGTGATGAAAATATTCACAAGGCGGCCATTCTCATAGGTGCCATCGGTGGAGGACTTCTCATTGCAACAGGAGTTGGAGCAGTGGCCGGTGGTTGGCTTCTTACGGGATCACTATCTGCAGGAGTTGCAGCTGGAACTGTTGGAGGAACTGTACTTGCTGCTACGACAACAAGTGCACTTATCTTAGGAGGTGCCGAGTCTGCCTACTTTAGTAATAAGGCCTACAATAATTATTCCCAGGCCCAGGCCTTAGACAGATCTATAATGGCACAAACATCTGATCAGACTAATATAATAGAAAGAAGAGACGAAGTAATTGCTTTTAAAGAAGCACGTTTTGAGGCCGCCTTGGCCCTTGGATTCTCGGCACTTGATCTAGGAGCAATGAAAGGCATTGGCCATCTTGCAAAAGGTAGTAAATCTCTTGTACTTAGTGCCAACCAAAGAAGAAATTTAAAAAACCTCTACGAAGGGATCAATGATCCTAATTCACTTTCTGTAATTAGAGATGCTATGGATAAAATGGGAACGAACTCCTCAAGTGAGTTTGATAACTTCCTAGGTTTGCTCTCAACAGGCAATAAGAAATGGCAAGATCAATTCTTAAGTCAACTAAAAGATGGAAAGCTCGATGCAGACAAGCTGTCACTATTAGCTAAAGAGAGTCTTGAAAAATCAAAGCAATGCATTAAGTAGCCGATTCTATTTGATAAATTATTCTTAAAAGAAGTTAACTTTCGTGGCCAAAGAAAGTGTACTGGTATAGTATTTCCTATAAATAAATTATTGAATTCATCTCTAATCTGAGATGAGAGAGGAAGAAATGATGAAATCTCAAACGAAATGTGAGAGCTGTCCATCTAACGGTCAAGGTATCTTTTGCGAACTTGAAGAGCTCGCCCTATCTGATATTGATAAGCACAAAGTCACTAATAAGTACAAGAAGGGACAAACCCTCTTTGTACAAGGAAATCACCCATTTGGAATTTACTGTATTTCAAAAGGTAATGTGAAAGTTACCAAAGTTGGTCCTGATGGTAAGGAATCTATCGTTAGAATTTGCCAAGGTGGAGATATCCTAGGTCATAGATCTCTATTTACTGAAGAGCACTACACTGCAACTGCAACGGCCATGGAAGAAAGTGAAGTTTGCTTTATTGATAAGAAATATATCCTAAAAATGATTGAAGAAAAACCAACTGTTTCTCTTAATATCATCAACAAGCTATCTAAAGATATGGGTTCAGCTGAGACAAAGCTAAGCTCTTTTCACCAGAAAAATGTTAGAGAAAGACTAGCAGAGCTACTACTTGTTCTAAAAAAGACTCATGGGACAGAATTAGCCGATGGAAAAGTGAAGCTAGATATTAAGCTTACTCGTGAAGAAATGGCCACTATGATTGGAACGGCAAACGAAACTCTAATTAGATTTATTTCTGAATTTAAGGACGAAGGTCTAATCGAACAAGACGGCAAGACTCTAATTATAGTTAAAGAAGAAGAACTTCTTGAATGGGCAAACTTGTCATATTAATTACAAAAACATGATCTAAAACATATTACATGCAGAAATTTTATTTTAAGATTTCTGCATGAATACTAAAGATGATTACCTTAAAATTTCAAAAGAACTCATAACTAAGATTAAGAAAATTAGTAGCCCACACTGCTACTCAACCCAATCAAAGCTTTTCTATGAAGGGCAGACCCCAATTGTCGCTTACTTACTTCTAAACGGATATATTCACCTTACCAAGAATAATAAAATAAAAGGAATACTTGACCCGGGGACTCTACTTGGGTTTAAAGAATTAATGAATAATGAAGCAGTAGATATGGACGCTGAAATTCTTCCTAATACTGAAGTTTGCTTCTTAGATCGCAGTACAATACTAGAAATTCTCAATCACAAAGAACAAGATGATGAATTACAAGAATTCTTTAGTAGTCTCATTGCGGTATAAACTCAATATTTCAATAAAATTAATTAATTAACTAGCATTATCTTACCAATTTTAGGTAAAATCATGACCTATATCAGGTTTTATTGAAAACAAAAAAGTTATTATAATTTCATTATTATAAAAGGAATTCTAGCATGAAAAACGTCGTAATTTGCTGCTCGCTCGAAGATGAGAATATTGAGCTTATTAAAACTCTAAAAGGGAATCCTTTACTAGAAAATGCGAAGCTTCACTTCGTACATATTTTCGAGATTCATGTCTATACGTCTGACTTTTCTCCTTATATTTTTCCTTCGGAAGATAAATATCCAGAGATAGAAAAAGCAACAAAAGAAATTCTCTCAGGTGTCGCAAAAGAAGTTTGCACTGCCGATGAACTAAAGAACTCACAAATAGAGAACTACTTTGCTTATAGTCCAAAACAAAAAATTAGTGACTACCTAACTGAAGTCGACGCTGATCTAGTCATTGTTGCTTCAAAACAAAAACATGGAATCGAAGGACTATTTTCAAGTTCTTTTACAGACCACTTAGTTAAATATTCGGCATGTGATATTCATGTACTAAGACCACCGAGAAGCTAATGCCTAAAGAGTCTATTAAAGACATTTCTAGCAAGCTTAGCTCAAAGTGTACCCACTGCAATGAAGTTACTAATAACCCTATTCATGACGGTGATGTGCTCTTTTGCTGTTACGGTTGTCAAACTGTATATCAGGCCCTAAAGGAAAAGAACCTCCTCACCTATTACAAGCTTAGAGAACAATCTGGAGATAATACAGCATCTCCAGTTCCAAACACTCAAAGTATAGACTTTAATTATCTCAACGAAGAAAAATTTCAGTCAGAGTTTTTAAAAGCTACACCTCAGGGTCTTGAAGCAAAGTTCTATTTAGAAGGAATTCACTGTATCGCATGTGTTTGGCTACTTGAGAAAACACCAACATTTATAAACGGAATTCTCTCTTCGAGAGTACAATTAGGTTTATCCACAGTTGATCTTGTCGTTGAGCCCGGTGCTGATCTAGCAGAAATTGCTCAAGAATTTGTAAAGATGGGTTATCGCCCACACCCAGTTAAATCTAGTGATGAAATTACGAAACTTCAAAATAAAGAAGACCGTCTAAAGCTAATTCAAATTGGCGTTGCAGCCGCTTGTAGTGCAAATATTATGCTCTACTCAGTTGCCATCTACGCAGGGGCCGGAGAAATTTTTAGCGGTTTGTTTGGTTGGGTGAGTTTCTTTCTATCTTTACCAATACTACTTTTTAGCGCTATTCCATTTTACAAGAGCTCAATCTCAGCTCTTAAATCAAAGTCTGTAAATATTGATATTCCTATATCCACGGCAATTATTATTGGAACATTTTCTGGACTGTACAATCTTGCAGTGGGAAGTAATCACTTCTATTTTGACTCTATAGCCATCCTAGTCTTTCTACTTTTATCCTCTAGATTTGTTGTTCACAAAATTCTACAAAGTGGACTTAACACACGAGGGCTTAAGTCACTTTTTAACCAAGGACCTGTCCTTCGTCTAAACTCAAAAACGAATAAATATGAAAGTGTTCATAGTGATTATATCGTTACAAATGATATTTTATTAATAAAGAAATCTCAAAGCATTCCTTGTGACTCTATTATTTTAGAAGGATCAAGCTTTATAAATAACTCCCTCATCAATGGAGAAAGTAGACCAGCTGAAGTCAATCAAGGTCAACTTGTTTATGCTGGCGCTTTGAATATAAGTGATGACTTAGTCATACAAGTCAAAAAAGAATTCGCTCAAAGTACCCTAGGAAAAATTATTGAGAAAGTAGAGTCGACTGCAGGTGAAAACCTAGACCTTCACTCTCTTACAAGTAAGCTTAGTAAATGGTTTGTTGCAGGAGTATTCTCGCTTTCAATCGTTTCATTCTTATATTTCTTATCATACTTCAATCTTCATATCGCAATTGAGAGAACATTAGCACTTATTATCATTTCATGTCCTTGTGCTCTAGGCCTAGCTTCACCTCTTGCGCTAGCTAAGGCCATGAATAGTGCAAAACGAGGCGGCATTATTATTAAGTCTGAAAAATCTTTAGAAGAGCTGGCCCGTGCAAAAGAAGTATTCTTAGACAAGACCGGAACATTAACTAAAGGAAATTTTGATGTTGTAAATGTTAAAGTTCTAAAAGAGATTAAGAATATCAATGAATTGGTTTACTCAATAGAGAAGCACTCTGCTCATCCGATAGCCCAGTCACTTGTAAACTGGTCAAGAACAAATACTGAATTAGTAGTTTCAGACCTCATTGAAATAGCAGGAAAAGGTATCACTGCTTCTATAAATGAACATAAATATAGAATCGAAAAGGATTTAACAAATAGTTCAACAAACTCTACTGTAAACTTTTTTGAAAATGATGAGCTCTGCTATGTATTCACTTTAAAAGATGAACTAAGAGAAGATGCTCCTAGGCTTATTAAGTTTCTCAAGAATAATAAAGTAACCCCAACTATACTCTCCGGAGATAATCTTTCGTGCGTAAGTAATATTGCAGCGGAAATAAATCTGCCACGAAGTAGTGCTCTTGGAGACCTAAGTCCTGAACAAAAGTCTGAAATAGTTAAATCTAAAAAAGGTACTGTCATGGTTGGCGACGGTGCTAATGACGCTATTGCGATGAGAGAAGCACATGTTTCAATCTCTCTACGAGGAGCAATGGATATAAGCCTTAGAGCAAGTGATATCTATCTCACTAAAAATCCAATGCTCGGCCTAATAGAGCTTTTCTCATTGGCAAAGAGAACATATTCTTCAATAAAGATTAATTTGTTCATCTCTTTGGCGTATAACGTACTTGGTGTAACTCTTTCTTTAATGGGAATAGTAACTCCTTTATTTGCAGCGATACTTATGCCAATTAGCTCTCTAAGTGTGGTTCTTGCCACTCTATATAATCTAAGGGAGTTAAAAAAATGAATATCATATATCTACTAATCCCATTGGCCCTTATTTTAGGAGTCTTCTTTGTTGTTTCATTTATTTGGGCAACATCAAAGGGACAATTTGATGATCTCGACACTCCAGCAACAAGAATTTTATTTGATGATGATAATACTAATATTAAAACCGAAGAGAACTTAGGTGATCTTCTTAACGAAAAAGGAAAGAAACATGAATGACTCTCACTTAGAGCGTTTTAAGTATGACGACGCTCTATCTAAGATGTTTATTTTCGCGACCGTTATTTGGGGTTTTGTAGCACTTCTATTAGGTGTTACAGTGGCCTTTCAATTAGCAAGTTGGAAAGTAAATCTTGGATTAGAATGGACAACATTTGGTAGACTAAGGCCATTACACACGAACGCAGCTATTTTTGCCTTCGTAGGAAATGCAATGTTTGCTGGTATTTACTACTCTACTCAAAGGCTTACTAAAGCTCGTTTATTCAACGATATCCTAGGAAGAATTCATTTTTGGGGTTGGCAATTAATTATTGTTGCGGCAGCAATCACTCTACCACTAGGAATAACTACTGGTAAGGAATATGCTGAGCTTGAATGGCCAATTGATATTTCTATTGCAGTAGTATGGGTTGTTTTTGCGATCAACTTCTTTGGAACTCTTGCAAAAAGAAGAGAGAAGCATATCTATGTTTCACTTTGGTTCTATATTGCGACGATAGTAACTGTTGCAGTTCTTCACATAGTTAACTCAATTTCATTGCCAGTTGATCTTATGAAGTCTTATCCAGTTTACGCTGGTATTCAAGATGCACTAGTACAGTGGTGGTATGGACACAATGCTGTTGCATTCTTCTTAACAACACCATTTTTAGGAATTATGTACTACTTCATTCCAAAAGCTGCGAATAGACCAGTTTACTCTTATAGACTTTCTATTATCCACTTTTGGTCACTAGTATTTCTTTATATTTGGGCCGGACCTCACCACCTTCTTTACACTTCAGTTCCTGATTGGGTTCAGACGACAGGGATGCTCTTTTCTGTAATGCTTTGGATGCCTAGTTGGGGGGGAATGATTAACGGTCTACTTACTCTTAGAGGTTCTTGGGATAAAGTAAGAACAGATCCAGTTTTAAAATTCCTTGCAACTTCAGTTACATTTTACGGGATGGCAACTTTTGAAGGTCCACTAATGGCCATTAAATCAGTTAATGCTCTTGGGCACTATACTGACTGGGTTGTTGGACATGTACACTCAGGAACAATTGGGTGGAACTATATGATGATCGCTGGGATACTATACTTCCTAGTTCCTAAAATTTACAACACTACTCTTCACTCTGTGAAGCTTGCAAATGCTCAATTTTGGGCGGCAACAATTGGTCTAGTACTATACATGATGTCTATGTGGACAGCAGGTATTACTCAAGGACTAATGTGGAGAGATATCGATGCTTCAGGTAAGCTAGTTTATCCTAACTTTATTGAAACTGTTGTTAGAATTGTTCCAATGTACTGGGTACGTGCATTTGGTGGTGTTCTAGTCCTAGGTGGTTTTGTTCTAATGATGTACAACCTTTGGATGACTATCAAAAATGCAAAAGCACAGGATGACGTAGAGTTCCTAGCTCCTGCAATTGATCATTCTTCAGATGCACACGAAACAGGTCATAGAAAATTAGAAGGACTACCTACTCTATTTACTATTCTTACAACTATTGCGATTTTAATTGGTGGTATAGTTGAGATCACTCCATCACTACTGAGTAATACTTTTATTGAGAAAGATCCTGAAATCAAGCCATACTCTCCACTAGAGTTAGAAGGTAGAGATATCTTCATTAAAGAAGGTTGTTACACTTGTCACTCTCAACAGATTCGTCCAATGGCAGATGAAACTCTAAGATATGGAGCTCCTTCAAGGGCCAGTGAGTCTGTCTACGATAGACCATTCCAATGGGGTTCTAGAAGAATTGGTCCAGACATCGCAAGAGTTGGTGGTAAATACAATCATATGTGGCACTACAGACATATGTGGGACCCAAGAGAAGTTACTCCTAAGTCGATTATGCCAGAGTATAAGTGGCTATTTAAAAAGAAGTGGAACATGAAATCTCTTCCTAAGAAACTTAAAGTGATGAAAGCACTAGGAGTTCCTTATACTGATGAAGATATTAAAATGGCCGTTACTTCTGCTCAAAAACAAGCATTTGAAATCACTAAAGCTCTTAACAAAGACGGTGTTGAAATGAAAATGCAAGACAAAGAAATCATCGCTCTAATTGCTTACCTACAAAGATTAGGTGTTGATGGTGCAAGAAGTGATGCGAAGAAAAAGGAAGGTAAGAAATGATTAAGCAAGTATTAATGAATTTCAATCACCCTTGGTTACCAACACTTGGTGTATTAATTTTTATTACTCTCTTTGTTTCAATGTTAGTTTGGATAAATAGAAGAGGGTCAGATCCATATTACGCAAAGGCAGAAAATCTGCCTCTTGAGGAGGGGGTAAGAAGTGAGCGATAACAATGAAAAACTACACGTTCTAGATGATGAGAAAGACCTTCTCTTAGATCATGACTATGATGGTATTCAAGAGCTAAATCACCCACTACCTTCTTGGTGGGTGTGGATGTGGGCAGCATCTATCGTTTTCTCAATTCCATACTTCATGTATTATCACATGGCAGGTGGACCAAGCTTGGCCGAGGCCCTTGAAAAAGATATGGTTAAAATTAATGAGCTCAAGGCAGTTGCGGCCAATGATCTTAGCAAATTTGATATTGAGCACTACAATACTTGGGTTGAAAATAATGACGCCAAAGCATTAGCGGCAACAGTATGGGAAGAAAATTGCCTAAGCTGTCACGCTGCTGATGGTGGTGGTGATATTGGTCCAAACTTAACAGATAACTACTGGTTGAACATTACTGAAAGAACTCCACAAGCGATCTTTAAAGTAGTAAGAGATGGAGTAGAAGATAATGGTATGCCAGCATGGGGAGAAGTTCTTAGCAAAGAAGAAATCTATGCGGCGATCACTCAGGTTATGGCATTCAAAGGAACTACTCCTGCTGAGCCAAAAGAGCCACAAGGTGAAAAAATAGAGTAATTTTTTATAAGCGAAGAGGTATTGTCCTCTTCGCTATTTTAAGGATAGAAGATGTCAGACAATCCATTTGATTTACATGAAGAAAGACTTGCTACAACTGATGCTCAGGGGCATAGAGTCTATCTCTATCCTGAAGATGTAAAAGGAAAATGGAGAAATCGTAGGAACTTAGTTTACTACTTTCTTATCGCTTTATATCTAATTTTACCTTGGGTAAATATAGGCGGAAAACAGGCGATTCTTCTAGACATCGTTAAAAGGGAATTTACTTTCTTTGGTATGACTTTCTATAGTCATAACGCACCTATTTTAATTTTTGTATTCTTAGGTTTCGTTTTTTCCATTGGTTTTATAACAAGTATCTGGGGAAGAGTCTGGTGTGGTTGGGCATGTCCACAAACAGTTTTCATAGATGCAATTTATCAAAAGATAGAAATTTTAGTTGAAGGTAATGCCCGAAAAAGAATGAAGCTCGACAAGGCCCCTTGGAGTGCTGAAAAAATCATAAAGAAAATCATTAAGTGGACACTCTTTACAGTAGCGTCCATGCACATTGCTCACTCCTTCATAGGGTACTTTGTTGGAGCAAGAGAATTAATAGATATTACCCTACAGTCACCTTTTAAAAATCTAACACTCTTTGGTGCGACCTGGACTACGACAGCTATCATATTATTTGACTTTGGTTGGTTCAAAGAGCAGTTCTGTCTCATTGCCTGTCCGTATGGAAGATTTCAATCAGTCATGATGGATCAAAGCTCAATGATTATCGCCTATGACTATAATCGAGGTGAACCTAGAAGAAAGAAAGGACAAGCAAAAGATGAACACGCAGATTGCATTGATTGTTTTGCCTGTGTAAAGGCCTGCCCTACAGGTATTGATATTAGAAGAGGTACTCAATTAGAATGTATCGCTTGTACAAATTGCATTGATGCTTGCGACGATATAATGAGAAGAGTAGGAAAACCAGAAGGTCTAATTAGATATGACTCAGAACTTGCTCTAGAGGGAAAGAAGGTTAAGCATTTAAATATGAGAAATTTAATCTATCTTCTCGTATGCCTATCTATGCTAGCAGGACTTATTTATAATTTGACAAAAATCACTGATCTTGATGTTGTTCTTCTTAGAGGAAGTAAGACTCCTTATACTATTTCTAGAACGGAGCATACTGAGACAGTTAATAATCATTTCAAAGTTGTCTTTGACTATAGAGGCTCTGAGTTTGAATCTGTTTTCCTAGAAGTAACAGATTCTGACAATGTTCAGCTTGTTACTCCTAAAAACCCAGTGCCATTGAAAGATGGTATGACTCATACAAATGTGTTTATGAGATTTAAGAAAGATCACTTAAAAAAAGGAACCCTTAAAGTATTTATGAGAGTCTTACATCCAAAGACAAAGAAACTTATCAAACAAGTGGAGGTCACTCTTGTTGGACCAACTAACTGAGATACAGTCAGCTCTTCCTGTCTTTGCTCCAATGTTTGCTTTTATGATTGGGCTAACCGGTAGTCTCCACTGCATTGGAATGTGCGGTGGATTAGTAATGAGTGTTGGAAATGATTTCAAAAGTAATTCCTCTTATCAGTTAGGAAGACTCAGTGCTTATCTAATCATGGCCGTGATCGCAATGCTTACGTCTTCACTCATTCAAACAACGGGCATTGGCCAATACATACCTCTTGTTGGAGGTGTTTCTATTGGACTTCTATTCTCGTTTTGGGGACTTCAGTCTATGAGAGGAAAGAAGTTTGAAGTAAAACTTCCTGGAGCACTAAACTCACTTTACAAGAGACTCTTTTCTAGATTTACTCAAAATAAGAATTCTAATATTCTTAAAGGATATTCAGTTGGGGCCTTATCTCTTATGCTTCCTTGTGGATTTCTCTACGCTGTAGTAATTACGCTTATGACATTTCAATCCCCTTTAATTGGATTTCTTGGGGTTATTGGTTTTTGGTTAGGAACTCTTCCGGCCATGGTCTTTGCTCCTACACTTATTCACCAAATTGTTAAACCTGTAGCAAGGTACGCACCTAAGCTTTCAGGTTTTCTACTAATATGCTTAGGACTCTCTACTGTCTCCTATCGACTATGGACTTTCTACACTGTTGGCCCAAATTGCCACTAGGACTACTTATGAAAAAAAACATCGAAAAAACAGCAACTTCTAGAGAAAAAGTAACACTTGAGGGACGTTTATTTGATATCGCCTTCTGGTCATTTCTCACAATTATTCCACTTGGTAGTGCCGGGGCCATTTTATACTTTTCATCAAAGTGATTTGTTGATTTATTGTAAAAAAGCCCATACTCTTTAGCACAACAAAGTGAGTCAATATGAGTGATATGAAGTATCGTAAGCTAGGTAACTCTGGACTATTTCTAAGTAGTTTTTCTCTAGGGTCTTGGGTTACATTTAAAAATCAAATTAATACAAAGTCAGCGGTTGATATGATGGCCCTAAGCTATGACAAAGGAATTAACTTCTTTGACAACGCCGAAGTATACGCCGATGGTGAATCTGAAATTATTATGGGCGAGGCCCTAAAGAAACTTAAATGGAGCAGAGATACTTATTGTATTTCTTCCAAAGTTTTCTGGGGTGGCGACAGACCTACTCAACGTGGTTTAAATAGAAAGCATGTTATCGAAGGATGTGAAAACGCCCTTAGAAGACTACAACTTGATTACTTAGATCTCTACTTCTGTCATCGTCCAGACCTAGACACTCCGATTATCGAGACAATCCGAGCAATGGATACTCTTGTTAAACAAGGAAAGATCCTTTACTGGGGAACAAGTGAGTGGTCTGCTGAGCAAATAACAGAAGCTTATACAATTTCTGAACGGTATCATTTAACTCCACCTACAATGGAGCAACCACAGTACAACCTACTGCATAGAGAAAGAGTTGAAAAAGAGTACTCATCTCTATACTCAAAGTATGGAATGGGAACTACAACTTGGTCTCCACTAAGTTCAGGAATACTTACAGGTAAGTATTCAGCGGGTATACCAGATGGTTCTAGACTTTCTCTAGAGAGCTTTTCATGGCTAAAAGAAATTTATGAAACTCCAGAAGGAAAGAAGAAACTTGAAATTGCGGCCAACCTCTTAGAGTTTTCGGCCGAGCTTGGGACAAACTTGGCCCAACTATCTCTTGCTTGGTGTCTTAAGAATCCAAATGTAAGCACCATTATCTTAGGAGCAAGCAGACTTGAGCAAATTGAAGATAATATTAAAGCACTTGATGTAATAGACTTGTTAACAGATGAAGTGATGGAAAAGATTGAAGAGATAACAAACAATCGACCAGAGCCTCACATTGACTGGAAAGAGCACTAGTGAAAAAAGTAAATTCTCAAGAGTTTGACGACTCCATCAAGTCAATTCAAGGACCTTACCTTTTAAAGTTTGGCTCTAAATCTTGTGGCCCATGTAACACCATGGGCCCAGTCCTCGAAAAACTTTCTCAACAAAATCCTGAGTTCAATATCTTAGAAGTAGATACTGATGAATCACCTGAACTTGCGGCGCTTTTTAATATTCGCTCAATTCCGGCACTTCACTTCTGTAAAGATCGAGAAATAATCTACTCTCTTAACGGCATTACACCTTTTAGAGATCTTCAATATATTATAGACAATATTGAAAGTGAGTACTTCAAAGAGCATGGAGAATTTGAGAGCACTCCAGAAAAAAAGAGCTACTTTAACGCCATTCTTACTTGCTCAATTCTAGCATTTATTGTGCTACTTATGGTTATCTAGTGAAGTTTTTAGTCTTTGGAGCAAGTGGACTCGTGGGAAAAGAGCTTTCGTCTCAACTCGCAAACAAGCATGACACTTACCTCGCCCTAAGAAACTCTCACGAGAGCTCTTCTAATATACGTATCGTTGATTTTGAAAAAGAAAATATATTACCACCAGAGAAGTTTGATGGGGTTTATTGCTGTCTTGGAACAACAATTAAGAAAGCAGGATCTAAGGAAGCTTTTCGACGTGTTGACTTGGACTACGTCTTAAAATGCTATAAATTTGCAAAAGAGGCCCAAGCTAGCTTCTTCTGTGTCATAAGTTCTCTAGGCGCAAATAAAGACTCTTCGCTCTTCTATAATAGTATTAAAGGCGAGATGGAAGAGCTCTTAAACGATACTACCATGAAGACTATTATCGTTAGACCAAGCCTTCTGGTTGGGGAACGTTAGGAATTTAGATTTGGTGAATACCTAGGAATAAAACTCTTTGCACCGCTAGGAATTTTATTTCCTAAAGGGCTAAGAAAATATGCACCCGTCAAAGCAAGTATTGTCGCCGAGACAATGATAGAACTTACTTTGACGGGAAACACCTCTAATCCTTTAGAGTATATTATAAAATAGCACTTTTCTTTCCCTTAGATGCTTTTAGACTATAGTAAAGCGCAATATTAGGAAGCTCCATATTTTGATAAATTTTAAAAAGAAGCTCATAAATTTTGGATTCTTCAGACTCTTTGGCAAATCGAACTAACTCTTTTACCGCTACCCCAAATTCTTGCAGAGCAATCTTAACTAAGACAAAGTGTAACTTAGAGATATGACAATCTACATTCAGCTTTATTGATTCTTTAATATAATATTCACTAAGCTTTAAAATTCTATTTTGTTTTTTGAGGTCTTTTTCATTTAAGGCCCTTTTAAAATAGAAAATTCCCATTGCAAGATGAATAAGCTGCTCACTTTCACTACCCAATTCATCACAATTAAGTGCGTGATCAAACATATCGTGAGCATTGTGGGATACTTCTGTTTCGTCACTAAGCATTTTAATTCCTAGAACTAATGCTTCATTTGAACTTAGATATTGATGATGAACGGACTTCCACTTAAGAGTCACGCTACGATTCTCTAACACAGAATCAAAATGAGTGACTTTACTATTGCAAAGAATACCAAAGTACTTATTAATATTCTCAGTATAAAATCTTTGAACAGAAGTATTTCTCATAAAGGCCCCCACCTGAAGCCATTATGCTTTAAACTTGAGTACTTTGTTGATTTTTTATAAGTGTTTAAAAATAGGAATTCAGGTGGCACATTTCTGTGCACACCAATTTAGATCAGCTGCCTAGAACTATTGACAGTCTCGTATTTCTTCAAGCAAAGATGCATCATATTCTTTTACTAGAGCTTTAACTTTGTCTACAGCAATTCGACTATGCTTGATAACGTTTACAAGTCTACAGAAGTTTTCACTTCCAGCGACTCTAAGTAGTGACCAAGAAGTTACGTCGAACTTTGTGCTGTAGAAAACTTTGTACAATAGTTCTCTATATTCTAATTTTACTTGCTGCCCCGTTTTCTTTACAAGGGCCTCTCCTAACTCATTGTCGTGGATTGAGAAATTCCAAGTTAACTGATCACCAGAACCTAAATCAAGAGTTCCTTCCCATGTCTTAATTACGGCCCCTTTTCTAGAGAGCTTAACTAATTTTCCAGAACGATAGCCATTTGAGTAATTATAATTAAGCAACGCATATGTCGCACCAGCTAGTATTACTAAAATGAGTATACAAAACGAAATGATCTTCTTTTTCACTATTGCTCCGAAATTGAGGTATTTAAGTATTTTAAACAATAAAAATAGTAAGGTAAACCCGATATTTAGGTAAAATGAAGCTTATATTGGCCTTCATAAATTGATGAAATTGCAAAATCAGTTATAATTTAGTCTAAATTAGTTATGAGGATACTACATTGCAATCTCAAGAAGTGGGGCTAGCTATTATTGAACAGAAGATCCCTATCTTGGGACTAGCATTAATAGCGTCATTAATATTTGGGAAATTCTCAAAAAAACTAAAAATTCCAAAAGTTACTGCATTTATATTCACTGGTATTTTACTTGGTCCGACAGGCATAAACCTACTTTCCACAAAACTCGCAGACAGTATTCACTTTCTCTCAGATATTGCGATGGGACTTATCCTCTTTAATATTGGCGGGGATTTTGACCGAGATCTTATAAAAAAACTTGGTGGGAAAAGCATCAAAGAAATTGCAACTGCAGGAGCATTTACTTTTATTCTGGTCTTTAGTCTTACATTTGTAAGCTATAGTTTAATTACCAAGGACTTTCAGCTAGCACTTATTATTTCAATCTTCCTCTCTTTTGTGTCTCTAGAGTGCGCTCCGCCAACAACATTACTTGTGATGAAGGAGTATAATGCCAAAGGACCTTTGCAACGCTCCATTTTAACTTATCTTGGGCTTGCAACAGTTGTTGCTCTAATTGGTACACAGGTTATAGAAGTTGTTTTAAAAGTTTTACATATATGGCCAAATGAAAGTAGCTCAACTCCGCTTATCCAACTAGGGATGTTGGTATGGTCTCTACTTGGCTCTGTTATCCTAGGCTTTCTACTAGGTTTTTTTCTTTCGTATTGGGAACAGAAAGAAAAGAAATCATCTGAATTTCTCATGCTAGTTGGTTCAACTATACTCTTTGGACAAACCCTATCCTACTATTTAAAGACGGATCCTCTCATTATCTCCACTGTCATAGGCTTCACAGTGGTAAATGCATCTAATTCTGGAAAAGAAATTCATAAAGGTATAAATGAAATGGGGCTTTCAATTTATGCCATCTTCTTTGTTTTAGCAGGTGTTCATATCAATTTGCGAGAGTTCACACCGACAGTCCTTTTAATGGCCGTTGTCTACATCGTTTGCAGAACAGCGGGATTCTACTTCGGTTCGAAAATAACTGGAAAGGTTGTTAGTTCATTCGAGTCAAAATCAAAATACTTTGGTCTCTGTACCCTTTCCCATGCGGGAATTGCTCTTGCAATTGTAACTAAGATTATGCCTATTGAGACGCAAAGTGCACAACTCATAGTAACAATCATCATGAGTTCTATTTTTGTCTTTGAGATCATGGGACCTCTTCTTTTAAAACACAATCTTGTTTTGGCCGGAGAAATTAAGGAAACGACAGCGGGTGGAAAGAGTTTTACTAAAAAGGCCGATCTAAGCGTGGGTCAAATTATTGATAATCTCCAAGAAAATCTCAACATAAAGTCTTCTGAGGAATCCTTAATCGATACAACTATAAAGTCGCTAGTAAAGACAGATATAACCTCAGTTAAAGTCAGTGCTAATATTGAAAATGTAGAAAAGTTTGTCTATCAAAATAGCTCACCTTTCTATTCAATAATAGATGATGATCAAACCTTTTTAGGCGTGATTGACCTTAAGCAATTAGTAGAGATATCTAAAGAGGAAGATAATAGTTTTATCACAGCTAAATCACTTATTAGTGAATATCCGGTTATTTATCATGATATGAGTAGAAATGAAGCTCTCGCAGTTTTTCAAGAGCACTTGTACCAGAGTCTTCCAGTGGTAAATAGAACAACGAGAAAGATCTTAGGAATTATAAATCAAAAAGACTTACTTAAAGATATTAGTGACAACTCTCCGAGTGAAATAATCAACTAAAAGCCTTAACATATTCAAAATATTTTCCGATAATAGAGCAAAGGAATTATTGTGAATAAAGAAAATGATACAGAAAGTTCAGTAGAAAGCTCTACGACTACAGAAGCTCCTAAGGCCACGGCCACAAGACATGATCTTCAATTTCCTAGAAGGTTCTTTCATCTTTCAATGGGAACTGGAGCAGGAATCATTTACTATATGTTTCTTACTCACCAAGCAGCAGTTTCAATTCTAGGGACAGCAGCTTGTTTAGTATATATTGTAGAACAGCTCAGACTTAACTACCCTGAACATGCTTCGACTTTTTCAATCCTCACTAAGTATTTATTACGAGCAGAAGAGCAGCTTAAAGAATCTGCAGGAATGCCTTTTGTAATGGGTCTTTTACTAACATTACTAAGTTTTCCAAAGGTCGTGGCCTTAACATCTATTTTCACTTTGGCCATAGCAGACCCAATGTCGGCCGTTATCGGAATTAGATTTGGAAAAAATAGAATTGTAAAAGGAAAGAGTCTTGAAGGCTCTGCCGCATTTTTTATCTCTACTTTTTTAATTATCTTTGGAGTATTTGGATTTCTATTTGATAACGATATGTCGCTAGTAACACTCTTAGCAATTATTGTTTCACTAGTTATGACAGCTTTTGAGATGCTACCGATAAAGTTAGATGATAACTTAACGATCCCAATTGTAATGGGATTGATTACTTGGTTTTGTACAGGCTTTTTAGGTATTCCAACAGTCTAGTGATCAGTGGCTTTCGAGGAAAAATCTTAATCCACAAAGAAGCATTATCTTCTTTGATTAATTTAACCTTCTTGCTTGAAACAAGGGCCTTTAATTCATTTTCAAGATCCTCACTTGTTAAGGATTTATTCTTCATTAGAAAATCATTATCCAGATCCAAATATATTTTTTCCAGACTCATTGGCTCTAGAAAAGATAATGTTTCTAATAATTTTTCTCTTAATTTCACTTCTACACTCTACTCTTTATGTTTTTATTCTATTACTATTGTTTCATGAAAACTGATAGAAAGAAAATAAATATCGATTTCCCATTTGACTATAAACTCATAAAGAGAAATGGTTCAAAGCTAGTAATTCTACTACATGGGTTTGCCCAGAGTGCTCAGGAAATATCCACAGAGCTACTAGAGTCTATCCCAGAGGGTTTTGATGTCTTAATTCCCAATGGACCATTCCCAATTCCTAAAATTACACCAGAGAAGGTAATAGAGCGTTATGCCTGGTATTTTTACAATAGACACTCGAACTCATACAAGATTGATTATAATTTTTCGGCATCACTTATTAGTAAACTGATTGATGAACTTGATTATAAGGATACTGAGAAGCTCATTATAGGATATTCTCAGGGTGGATATCTCAGTCCATTCTTGGCCCAAGAGCTTACTAATGTAAGTCTAGTCCTAGGACTATGCTGTACTATAAAGTGGCAATTTCTCCCAGAAAAGTTAAATTTTCCATTAATTCAGATTCACGGAAAAGAAGACTTAATGGTTGATTACAAGAATTCTTTTGAGCACTATTCAATTATTAAACAGAGACTACCTAATTCAAGCTACATAGTAGTGGAAGATGAAGGTCATAGGCTCAAAGATCCATTTAAGCGAGAAATTGAAAAAATTTTGTTAAATCAATAATTTAAGTCTGACTGACATATAAAAGTGGCGAGTTTTAGATATATTCACATTCTATAAAATTTGATGAAAAAACCTTTTTTTTAAAGGCTAACTATCTGAAACACATACAAAACCGACCTTTTTACCCCAATGCTAATTTACATCATTTTTCAGTTTGCTATTATTTAGGCACCGAAAGGGATTAGATAACTTCTTCGATTTTGTTGCTGTACGTTCGTTCTCTAAGCATGTAAGCCGCTCACAAAATCTCAGAAAAGCCGGATATGGCACGATCAAGCATATTAAATGATCTTGCTACCGTTATTGGAGACGGTGATGGTTTTTTCAACTTCATGGATTAGAAAGTCTATTTGTTTTATTTTTATTTTATCTGCTATGACATCTTGTAATGAACAAGAGTTCTACGAGAAGAAATTTCTTGATGGAGCTGGTGTTGCCGACAAGGACATACCTACAGAAATAGAAATACCAACGGACAATATTACAAACCCTGCTGACATTATACCTACTCCACCAGTTGTGGATAATGGCGGAAATAATGGTGGTGGAACTACAACTCCTACTGACCCAGTTGTTGATAACGGTGGAAACAATGGTGGTGGAACTACAACTCCTACTGACCCAGTTGTTGATAACGGTGGAAACAATGGTGGTGGAACTACAACTCCTACTGATCCAGTTGTTGATAACGGTGGTGACAATGGTGGTGGAACGACAACTCCTACTGATCCAGTAGTACCTGTTGAGCCAGTTGGACCAGTGCTTAAGCCTGTAGTTGAAAACTTTAAACAAGAGGCGGCCAAAGAAGGTAAAGTTGATATTCTTTGGGTTGTTGATGACTCAGGTTCTATGGGTGATGAACAAAAGGCCCTCGCTTATAACTTTGATGTATTCATTCATGAATTCTTAGAAAAGAAGATTGATTTTAAAATGGCCGTAACGACTACGGATGCAACTAGTAGCAAAGATGGTAAGTGGTCATGTGATCCAAGACTTCTTGATGCCGCTGCAGCAAAGACTAATGAAGCTAATTTTGTAAAGAACTTTAGTAACTGTATTAAAGTTGGAACTAGAGGTTCAGGTAGGGAAAAAGGTCTTCATACTTCAAAGTCATTTATCGAGAGATATGACGGACAATGGATGAGAGATGATGCTTACCTAGTCGTTGTTTATGTGAGTGATGAAGAAGATCAATCTGAAAAGCTAGTTAGTGAGTATGTAAACTTTCTTAAGAGCAAGAAGAATAAGACTGGTCTAATTAAGCTCTATAGTATTGTTACTAAAGAAAGTACTAAGTATAGATGGGAAACTATTGGTACAAGATACTTAGAAGCAAGTGCTAATACTGGTGGACAGACTGCGCATATCAAAAAGGACTTCTATAAAATCCTACGTGAGATGGGTGGAAAAATTGTAAACCTACTCGATAGCTTTGCACTTTCTCAACAACCTATTGATGACAAAGTAAATGTAAAAGTTAATGGTTCAGAACTAGCAAGTGGATACTCATATGATTCACAATCGCGCTCTATTAAATTCCTTGACGGTCATATACCTACAGAGGGAGCAAATATAGAGATTAGTTATTCAATTGTAGCACAGGAGCTTAATTAATGTATTTTTCTAGGGGTAGGATTACAACATTTTTAGTATCGACGCTTCTTATGGGAGCGTCAATATTAGAAACAAAAGCTGATGAGAAAGATCTATATAAGTTCCTTTGGCTTGATCCGGATAAGAAAGTATATGTTCTTCAAAACAAACTATATAAGAAAGAAAGAACAATATACACTCAACTAGGATACCTTGCCGGTCTTAGTGGTGAGTATCAAGACACAATGGGTTTTAACTTCAAAGCAGGTTACTACTTCAATGAAGAATTTGCAGTAGAGATGTTCTACAATAGTTACTCAAACTCTAATAATGATGCTTATGAAAACCTTCAAAGAATTAACCAAAGTGTTCCGTTCATTAGAAGAATAAATAGCAGTTACGGAGCAATGGGAGTTTGGTCACCATTCTATGGAAAAATCAATACTTTCAATAAAATTATTTACTTCGATTGGAACTTTGGTCTTGGTTTAGCAAAGATTAATGCTGAATCAAATAAGGACACAGTCTCTGATCCAAACGCATCGTCTACATTTAACTCTGAATCATATGTTGGTGGTGTTGCCAAAACTGGACTAAGAGTACATGCAACGAAGAAACTTTTCATAGGAATTGACCTGCAAAGAACATTTTATCAAGCGCCTGGACCAACAATAAATGGTGCAACAGCAAGCGATAAAATGCGTGGAACATCTGATTTAATTCTTTCAATTGGTTACAGCTTCTAGGAAAAATGATGAAGAATATAATGATACTACTTACATTCATGCTATCTTTTTCTAGTCTAGCTGACTTTAGAAAGGCCGAAAGAGAATTTAATTCGAAGAGAAAGTCTAACTTAGTTATCTTCAATGAATTATTTAAATCTAAATATTACTTCTCAGCGGTACCGTTCGCTGCTGAACATATTATTGAGTCACAGAAAATAACTGAGGATTTTGAAGAGCAATTAGAAGTTCTCTTACTTAAAACAGGTACCAACACTCTAGCAGGACTTCCAAACAAAGACCTTCTAAAGCATAACTCTGCAACGTTACAATTAGTTTACGCGCTTAAGATGTTTAGAGAAAAAAGATATAAGAACGCCAGAATCGTAGCGGAGAGAATATCTCTAAAGAACAAATTCGCTCCAGAAGCGCTATATATTGCAGGTACTAGTAGAGAATTATTAAATGATTTATCTAGAGCTCAAGATCGTTTTAACAAGTGTATTAAAATATCTGAAAAGTTCATGGGTAATGCAGATAAAGAAAAATTAAAAAGATACTATTCAGTTATCAATGAATCATGTGTAATTCACAATGCTAGAATTCTTTATAAGCAAAAGCTATATGCTAAAGCAATCGAGATGTATAATTCAATTCCAAAGTCATCATACCGTTGGCCATACACATTAATTGAAAAGGCCTGGGCAAATTACTATCTAGAGGATTTTAATAGATCACTTGGACTAGTTGTTACTTATAAGTCTCCTCTACTGAGCAGCTACTTCTTTCCAGAGGCGGAAGTACTAAATGCACTAAGTTACTATAGACTATGCTTATACAGCGATACTCTTTCTACCATCGATCAATACTATAAAGTATACAAATCAAGAAGTGATTCATTAAAAAGTGTCATTCTTCCTAACAAAGACTCTCATGACTACTTCATTAAGCTTGCTTTTGGCTCACTTAAAGAAACAGAGAAGATTAACCCATACGTTAGAAATCTAATCACGCAAATTAGAAAGAAAATAAAGTTTAGTGTTGACCTTGTAAGCTATAAGAAAGCAAAGAATGAACTTAAGTACCTAAAAAAACGTAAGCAAACTGCTTTTTCAAAGAAGCTAACAAGAAGTGTTGAGCACTCAATCCACTGGAGAACGCAACAGCTTAATCACTACGTTAAAAAACAGATGTTTATCTTCATAAATGACATTCATAAGTATTCGTATGAGATGTTTAATATAAAATTGGAAGTAATGTCTAAACAAAGAGACCTTATATACCGAAATAAAGAACTAATATCTAATCGTAGCAGAGGTAGCTTAGAAAATGTAAACAGAAAAATAGACGAACATTTTTGGAACTTTGAAGGATCTTTCTGGGCCGATGAATTAGGTGACTACTCTTACGGTCTAAAATCGAATTGCAAAACTGTAAAAGTGAGCAAGAGGTAAAAATGAAAATTATAATGGTTCTACTGTTCTCAGTAAGTATATTTGCAGCAGATAAGAATGTCATTGTTGAGTATAAGAAATATGAAAGCTTTGATTTAGGAAATCTGGAAGTTGAAGGTCAAATCTTGGCCCCAGGTGATTTATCTGTAAAAGAAAGAGATCGTAAAGTTTTCGAAAGAGCACTTTATGAAAGAATGGATTTTGATAAAGAATCAACACAAGATATCAGAAATTTAAGATAAGGGGTATATATGGAAAATCAAGTAGCACAAGCAGTTTCAGATCCATCATTCTTACAAACACTTGCTGTTTTTATGGATGAAGGTGGAATCTTTATGTGGATTATTCTAGCAACTTGGACTTTTGGTATTGCTATCGCATTAGAGAGAATCAAATCTTTATTCACATATGATATTGATGGATCATCACTAATGAATATGATCAAAAAACATGTTCTAAATAATGATGTTCAAAAGGCAATTCAGTCTTGTTCAAATACAAACGCACTCTTACCAATGGTTTTAAAGTCAGGACTTAAAAGAGCGAACCAAGAAAAAGATCAGATTCAAGATGCTGTAGACTCAACAATATTAGAAGTAGCACCAAAGATTGAAAAAAGAATGAGTTACTTAGGTCTCGTTGCAAACGTTTCAACCCTCATCGGTCTACTAGGAACGATTTATGGTCTTATCGAATCTTTCGCGGCCGTAGCCAATGCAGATCCTTCTTCAAAGGCAAAACTACTAGCATTAGGTATTTCAAAAGCGATGAACACTACTGCATTTGGACTAATATCAGCGATTAGTATCATGGTTATACATAATATTCTTTCTAACAAAAGTGACAAGATTATATCTGAAGTAGAAGAATACTCACTAAAGTTGGTAGACCTTCTAGGAACTAAAAAGAGACAAATGCCTCCTGTTCCAGCTGTTCCAGAGACACCTAAAGCGGCCTAATACTAGATACTAGGGGTAGTATTATGAGAAAGAGAATTGAAAGAAAAGAAATTCCAAAGTTAAATCTCATTCCAATTCTGGATGCTGTATTCATCTTTATATTCTTCCTATTGATGAGTGCTCAATTCGTTGAAATCTATGAAATCGGAAGTGATGCTCCAGCTATAGCAACAGTAGATACAGAAAAATCTGACAAGCGTCCTCTTAATCTTACTCTTGCGATAAGCTCTACGAGTATAGTAATCAAAACTGGTGTAGACGGTGTTGTTAATACAACAATACCTAAAATCGGCAACGAATATAATCTGGAAAAGCTAAAATCAGTTTTAACTAAGATCAAATTAGAAAATATTGATGAGCGTTCAATTATTCTAAGTCCAACGAAGAACACTAACTACAAAGAAGTTGTTCGTATAATGGATGCGGTTACTGCAATAGATAGCAAGATGTCACCTCTTGTTGCTAAGTCAAAAAAGGGAAAAGTTATTAAAACTCATACCCTATTTGATCAAATTATTTTCGAAACAGTAATATAGGAGAATGACATGTCATCTAGAAATAGAAGAAAGTCAGTATTAAATAGAAAAAAGAAAGAGCTTGATATTGATATCACTTCTCTACTTGATATTCTTGTTATTCTTTTAGTTTTCCTACTAAAAAGCTATAACCCAAGTGATCTAAAGCTAGAAGTTAAAGACAATCTAGAAATGCCTGAATCTATTAGCAAGAAGTTGGGAAATATGTCAGTAACTATACAAGTATCTAAGGATAGAAAAGTATTTGTAAACAACAAGGAAATTGGAAGAATTTCTAAGGGTTCTGGAAATGTTGCATTCTTAGAAAAAGAACTTAAGAAATTCAGAGACCAAGATTTAGAGGAATATAAGAAGTTTAAATCCAGAGCAATCTCTTCGCTAGATAAAGAGGCCCTTGAAAAGAAACAAAAATCCCAAAAGCAAGTAAATATTGTTATGGATAAGAACCTTTCTTATGAAGTCATGCAACAAGTTATGCACTCGTCAGCAACTGCTGGTTATCCAAAGTTTAAATTTATTGTAATGGGGAAAAACTAGAGTGAAAATCTTTGTATTATTCATATTCATTCTTTCGATGACAACACACGCCTCAAGTGATGTAGCGAAGAGAAATAAGCTTTTACATATGATTAACAAAGAAATCAAAACGATAAAACAAATAAAGAACAGAGGTCCAAACTTAGAGTTTAGATTACTAGAGCTGTATACAGAAAACCTAAAAATCATAAAAGAAGTCGAGAATTCAAAGTTCTTAAAAAATAAGAACCCAAAATTAAAGAAGAGATCTTTCTTCACTCAGTCGATTAAACTAAATAAGAAAGTTGAATCCCTAGGTCTCTATATAACGAAGAGATGGAAAAATTATAGATCAAATGCATCGATCTACTACACTCTTGCCCTCAATGAGAGAGACTTTAATTCAAGTAAAAAGACTGAATACTACCTAATTAAATCACTAAGAACAGCACCAAATGGATCACCTATTGTACATAGTATTAAAACAACTCTTGCGGAGATGTATTACAACGATAAGAAATACTCTAAGGCCGTAAGATTTTACAAAGATGTAATCATTAATATGGGTGATGAATGGTACGCAAAGCACCACTATAATTATGCATGGTGCCTACTGAAAACTAAACGCCTTGCTAGTGGACTTGATCACATGCTTAAAGCTTTTGCGTATAGTAAAAATCCTCGTTATGTAAGCGTAGAGTCCCAAGTTCTTGATGCTATTAGTATATTCTATATTCAGAATGATAAAATACCTCAAGGTACAGAATTCTATATAACGAAGGTTGATGAGCCTGCTGAATATATGACGAAGTTTGCGACAAGAGCACAAACAACAAAGAAATATGAAGAGGTAAATACAATTCTAGACGCTGGTGTACAAAATGCGATCACAAAGAAACAAAATAGTGAACTTGTTCACTATTACAACTATGAACTTGAGTTTTACAGAACCTACAAGAAGCTTAACAAACACTTAGCTGTTTCTAAAAAGTTAACAGAACTTTACATGAAAAATCACTTAAAAGGTGAAGATCTAGATGAATCAATACAGAAGATAAAGAGTTATGTTGGATTTTTACAAATACAACTATCTAAGAACTTAAAAATTAATATTGGTGATTATGATCAGAACTTACTTGCAAGCGCGCTTAGCTATTTTGATCACTTGATGATCATTGATTCTAAGAGCAAAGATCAATACTTATACTTCCAAGGTGAAACTCTATTTTCTGTTGGTGAGTTCAAAAGGGCATATGGAAAATATGCCAGAGCTTTAGAAGATATGAAAAAGAGAAAAGTTCTAGAACAAAAGATCGCTAAGAAAAACAAAGTTGCTCCTAAATACTCCTGGGACGATGTTTTTGCTAAAAAGGTTATCAATGCACTCCTAGCAAGTTTACAAAAGTTCGAAGAGTATAATTTGAGTAATGTTAAGTATAAAACTTATGTATATAGTAACCATGTAAATCTATGGCCAAAGGACGAAAAATCTAGACTTATCTACCCTAAACTATTCAGTATCTACTTTACTAAGAAGTCGTATGACAAATCAATTGTAGTTATAAAGGAATATCATAAGAATTTCCCTAAAGATGTTAAAGCTCAAAAAGGTATGTTTGCGAAGGTTTTTGACCACTATGTGGCCATTAAAGATATTCCAACTATTGCAAGCTTGATACAGGAGTTCAACAAAGGTTTCTTAAGTTACGAACCTCAATACATCAAGAAGGCCACAATCATTCTTGCAAATTTACTATTTAATAAGATTGATAAACAAATTGAACTTGGTGACACTAAGTCTGCCCTAGCAGAATATAACAAAATTCTTGAAAATAAGAATTATCCAAATAAAATTCATACTCAAGCAACTTTTAGAAGCGCTCTAATCTATGTGAAAGCATTAAATACAAAACAATCCTACAAGCTCATTACTAAGAGCTACAAAATGGATAAAACCAATGAGATGTTCAAGCAAGTTGATGTAATTGACAATATTATTAATGAATTCGCCCTGGCGCAGGATTTCAACAGAGCATTATCTCTAAGCTATAGAACTTTACACAAATTCTGCAAAGATACTTACAAAACAAAAACAGATATGTTCAAAAAATCAATTCACTATTCTTTAATTGAAAATAATATGAGAGCAGTAGATAAAATCAATAAGCTAGCTCAAAAATGTAAGATTAATTCAAAGTCTGCAAATCCAATAGTAAAAGATCATCTGAATATAATGGCCCTTGAAGGAAAGATAGCCAAACTTCAAACCCTTAAAAAGATATACCCTACAGTTGTTTCTTCAAAGATCATTGCCAAAGCAGCAGAGAATAAATATTGGTACTATAGAGGCGAAGGAAATAATTCAAAGTCACAAGAAATGTTTAAAATAATGAAAGACAATTACTCTACAAGTATAATTAGCATAGAACAATATGAACAATTAGATAGAGAGTTAAATAAGCTTAGCTTTAATTTTACAACAGACAAATTTGATGGTGAACTATTTAATTCAGAAATTGAAAAAACGCTAAATTCACTTAAAGAAATAACTAAGAAATCACAAGATATACAAAAACATAAACATCCGATAATTACGCCTAGAGTTAGTATACTTATATCTAAGCAGTACGACAAAGCAACAAAGAGTATCTCTTCATTTAAGCCTTTTGGTTTTAATAAGCAAGAAACTGATATGTTTAAACAGCAGATATCTCCACTTATAGCAACTTTAGACAAAGAGAAGAGTGAGTTCTCGCAAGCTGCTGTTGACACTATTCGCGCTAATACAATTTTCTCATATGACAATCACTCTCATGGCAAGAGTACTAAGACGAAAGCAAATATTTTGAAGAGATATCCTGCTTCAATGCTTTCACTATCTTTAGACCTACAGGGGGCCCAGTAATGAAATTTATTTGTGTCCTAGCAATACTTTCAATAATGACTTCTTGTGGTTCACATAGAATCAACAATTCTCAAAAGAGCAAGAGCGATACCTTCTCCGATGAAACATTTATGCGCTATGGTCATGCTCGTTTAGATAAATTAGATAAGCTTAATCCTCTAGAGAGTGCTCTGGCCAACTGTTATAAGGGTAAGTTTAACTCTGGACTTTCAAGTCTTAAAAAGAGTTTAAATGCTAATAGATCTAATTCTAAGTACTGGCTCTACCTTGGAAACTGTTACAATCTTTACGGTAGTACTCATAAGGCCAACTACTACTATGATTTTGCTTTATCAGGTCCAAAAGAAGTACAAGCTGCAATCTTAAATAATAGAGCACTTCTTGCAATGAAGGGTCTAAATTACAACGAGGCCAACGAGCTATTGCAAAAGGCAATTAAACTTGCTCCAGGTGTAAAAGTTCCTAAGTACAACTTGGCCCAGCTTTATATTAAGTTTAATCATACTCAAAGTGCTAGAGACCTTCTTAGAGAATATCAAAGCTCTTCTACTGATAAAGATGTAATCTTTTCGATGATGTCAATTGAGTTAATCGAAGGAAACCTAAAAGAAGCAAAGAAGTGGGAAGAGAAGTTTTCAAATAATGACCTAAGAAGAGAAGATATTTCACTTTATAGATCACTTCTATATTTTGAAATGAAAGAATTTAAAAAAGCAAAGGATGCTCTTGGACTTCAACGTCCAACTATAATCGAAGAGATAAAAGCTGCTTCTATTGAATTACAAGATAGAATTAACTCTGAACTGAAAAGAATTCAAGAAGAGTTAGACAGCAAGGATGCTAAGGTTAGAAAAGGGGTAAATAGTGTTGCTGTCAAAAACTAAAGAGACAAACAGATTACAACTAATTGGTCATGAGCAAACCTTTGTACTTTCAAAGAAAAAGCTCTTAATTGGTAGTAGCGAGAAATGCGATATTATCATTAATGATAGTGGAATTTCTTCCTATCATGCCATATTAATTCTAAACAATGACGG
Source organism: Halobacteriovorax sp. HLS (assembly GCF_004006665.1). Lineage (NCBI taxonomy): Bacteria > Pseudomonadati > Bdellovibrionota > Bacteriovoracia > Bacteriovoracales > Halobacteriovoraceae > Halobacteriovorax > Halobacteriovorax sp. HLS. The sequence goes on along the minus strand of NZ_QOCL01000003.1, from coordinate 99,276 downwards.
TGGGGCCAAGCTACTCGATCTTGATAGTAATAATGGTACATATATTAATAATGAAAAAATAGAAAATGGTGTTATCTATCCTGGTGATAATATCCAATTTGCAACTCAAGTATTCAATGTAGATGAAGTTATACAAGAACTTCAACGGAATGAAACGATCATTGAAGATGAGGATAAGGATGTTCAACAAATCCAGGAACAGGAGATGAAAAATCCTACCCCGGTTCTCCCTCCTGTTCCTGGCCTTGTTATAATTGACGGTGAATATTGCGATATTACTTTTAACGAAGAAGATTTTACTCCAATCAATGATTTAAATCATTTAGATGGATTTAATAAAGACCTATATATTGATACTATTGAGCAAGAGAAGTTTATCCCGATTGCAAGAAAGAATGATGGAAAAGCTGTCCAAGTGACTGTGCTTTCAATGGGAACCGTTCTGTCTGTAGACTACTTCCCTCTTAAAAAGAGTGAGATACGTGTTTCTTCTGACCAGAGAAAGAAAAATACTATTGTACTTAATAGTTATGACTCTAAAGATAATGCAACTTTTATCAATATTTCAGACTCAGCTGTTGAGGTTCATCCAATAGAGGGACATGAACTTAAAAGTATTAGCTCAGGTGCAATAATTGAAAAAAGTCACTCTTTAGATAATAACGAAGTAATGAGCTATAATTATAAGACTGTTCAGGTCTTAGTTAAAATTACCGATGCTCCTCCTTCATTAAGAACGACTCCATTCTTTGGAAGAGATAGAGAATTCAAGAAACAAACGGCAAAAGTATTTTCAGCGGTAATGAGCTTAATGCTTTTACTCCTATTTATTGATCTTCCACAACAGGAAGAAGAAAAGAAAGTTGCTATTATTTATCGTCCAGCTGTTAAGGCCAAGACAAAAAATAATACCAAGACTTCAGAAAACCCAAGTAAGGTCGAAGTGGATACAGGTGTAAAAAAAGAGCAACAGGATAATAAGAAACCACAATTTGCTAAAAAGAACCCTAATCCATCAAAACAAAAATCAAAACCGAGCAAGAGTGCTCCTAAGAAACAGCAGAAAGTTGCTCAAAAGTCAGCTCCTGTAAAGAGTCCAGTAAAACTTAAATCTTATGCATTTAAGATGAATAAATCTATGGCAAGCTACTTTGGAAATAATGGAGCGAAAACGGCCCAAAAAGTTAATAAAAACACTGCCACATCGGCAATGGGGACAGCAACGGCCAAAAGTGCAGCAGCAAGTAATTTAAAGGCCTCATCTAATAACTCTGTAACAGGACTTGGAAAAGACTTTAAAGGAAGTTTTGATTCATCGTCTGGTTCTAAAGGTCTGGCGAGTAAATCAGGTATTGATACAACATATACGGATCAAAAAGCTGTAGTTCTTGGTTCTATGGACCCTGAGTTATTAAGAAAAATCCTAAGAGAGTATCTTCCACAGTTCAAACACTGCTATCAACAAGAGCTCGAATATAGCAATGAGCACGCAAAAGGTGTAATGGATCTATTATTTAGAATTAATAAAGATGGTAGAGCAAATAGAATAAGTATCAAAACGAAAGGCAGTAAGTTTTCTAAGAAGGGAACTGATTGTATGAGTAATGTATTAAAGCTAATTCAATTTCCTAAGCCTAAAGGTGGTGGTATTGTTGATGTGAAACAACCACTTAACTTCCTTTCTCAAAAATCAAAAATATAAAATAGAATGGAGCACACACTTTTGTGTGCTCTATCTTTTTGAAATCAAAAAAAATCAATTAAACTATATCGTGTATCGTTTTTTTAAGAGAGCTATCTGATTCGATTGTAGCAATTATCTTATTAATACCGTAAATAACAGAAGTGTGATCACGGTTAAATAATGTCGCAATACGGGCAAGACTTAGACCGTTTCTCTCTCTAAGGATATACATGCACAGATGCCTAGCAAAGGCGCACTCTTTCTTTCTATTTCTAGAAAAGATTTCTTCGAATTCAACTTTGTAGAGTTCACATACTCTAAGAATAATTTTCTTTGAATTAATTTGTGAATCCAGAACAGGACCTAATAACTTCAACTCTTCGAGAGCTGTTTTAATATCTACAGCTTTACCAAAAGTATCGCTATAACTTTTGAGTTTAAGAACGGCACTTTCTAGTCCATAAACATGATAGTGAAAGCAATCTGCTAGCAACTCTTTTACGTCGTTAGAGAGCTCAAACCTGTTGAGTATTACAAGATTATCGATGATCTTAAGGGCAAGATCTCTATCAATCTTACATATCTTTTCAACTAAAGCACCACCCACTCTTGAAGAGTACTTTGGTATGGCCATTTTCATATTCTTTGGCAGGATAGATCCGGCCATTACAATTTTGACTCCCGATCTTTTTAAATAATCAAATCTTCTACAAAACTCATTTTGAATTCCTGAATCACTAGTGATTTCATCGATATCATCTATGAAGACAACCGAAGGAATTGACTCTTCTTTTGGTGAGGGTCCGTAAATGAATTCTTTTCCATGAAAGTATCTAATAGGAGAATCATACTTGGCAAATAACTCATTCGCACATGCATAAAGTAGATGACTCTTACCTAAACCGCTTAGAGCATTAATATAAATAACAGAAGCACCGTCATTTGGGCTTTCAAAAAGTCTTCTTACACATTCTCTGGCCCTTTGATTAGACTCTCCAGAAATGAAATTTTTGAACGTTTTTGATCTATCGACACTTAACGGCAAAGTATTAGCTCTAGACTTATTAACGGGCTTTGGAGATCTAGCAGAACTAATACGACGAACTTTATTAAGAGTTGACACATTAAGAGAGTCATTTGAGACAAAAGTTAGTAAATCGAGCTGCTTAGAAGCTGAAGAACTAGTGACAGGTCTCACCCTTGGAAGTTTTGTTATAGTCGTTTTCTTACTCATCTATTCCTTAAAATTCAGTATTTTGAGATGTTGAGTTTAATGACTTAAATGTTTTCGTCAAATAATTATTTAATTTTCTTTTTCTCTCAGTGTCATTTTGCTATCAGTGTCGAATCGTCATTAGTTAAATATATGTAATTACGATACTTCCCTTGGCCATAGATTGGCATAGTAATAATTAAGCAGATCTCATGATGAGATCAAAAGGAGTACAGTATGAAGAGTCTAATTCTATTACTTGCTTTACTAACAGTATGTTCATGCACAACAAATAAAGCACTAAAAAAGGCCACCTCTACAGATTGGGCCCCTACTTCGATGGCGTTTCACTCTAATATGTCGATAATGCCCAGTAGATAAGTTTAATTAACTCTAGCACTGAGAAGACCTCAATCAGCACGACGCCTTTATTATTAAGTCGAAATCTTAAGGGTCTAGTTACGTAGACAGAGATAAATGTTAATAATATTGAACAACTCAGAAATAGAACTAACGTCCACGCTTGTGTTACTGAACTAACCGCCAATGTTGAAATATTTAAATATAGTAAGAAAAAGAATAAGAAGTAGATTGAACTAAACATAGTACTTCTCTTAAAGAGGTAGAATTGCTTCTTTTTTCTTAATTCAAGTTCAGACTTTTCCATTTTGCTCGATATGTTTCACTTTCTTTGATAGGTTAATAGAATGATTATATCAAAGAATTTAAAAAATATCGTAGTTTTGACAGGGGCAGGAATATCTGCAGAGTCTGGTATCGATACCTTTAGAGACCAAAATGGCCTATGGGAAAATCACGATATTATGGATGTTGCTTCTCCTCAGGGTTTTGAAAGAAATGCCCAATTAGTATATGAGTTTTATAATCAAAGACGAAAACAACTTTTGAGTGATACCGTAGCTCCAAATGCTGCACACATAGCTCTAAAAAAGCTTGAAGATAATTTTGATGGCGAATTTTCAATAATTACACAAAATGTAGATGACTTACATGAAAGATGTGGAACTAAAAGTGTAATACACATGCATGGAGAACTTCTTAAAATGAGATGTGTAAAAACAAAGGAAGTTTTCACAACTAAGAGTAATTTTGATGAGTTTACAAACTGTCCTTGCTGCCTTGAAAGTGGAAACCTTCGTCCACATATTGTCTGGTTTGGAGAAATTCCTTTTCAACTAGGAAAAATAGAGCAGTTACTATCCCAGTGCGATCTCTTTATATCCATTGGTACGTCTGGCAGTGTCTACCCTGCTGCCATGTTTGTACAACTTGCTAAGAGTAATAAGAACTGTCTTACAATCGAGCAGAACTTATCTGAAACCCAAGTCTCTGAAAATTTTGATACCTTAATTCATGGTAGCTCATCAATCGAGATACCTAAGCTTGTCGAAGAAATTCTTAAAAATAATAACTCGTAGGATTTTTTAAATGATTAAAACTTTAGCTCTTCTTATTACATTTTTATTTTCTTTTGCAAATGCAGAACTAGAAGAGCAAAAAATCAACTACCTTCTAGATGAAGTTGAAAAATCTGGTCTAACATTTTCTAGGAATAATGAAACTCACTCTGCCAAAGAGGCCAGAGCTCATTTAAAATTTAAATATCATAGTGCGAAAGGCTTCTTTTTTTCTTCATCATCAATTACTGCAAGAAACTTTATAGACAAAATTGCCTCAAGCTCTAGTACTACTGGAGAGCTCTACTATATTATCTCAAAAGATGGTAAGAAAATTCCGACTAAAGAGTGGCTAGACGAGAAACTTAAAAAGTTTGCTCCTCCAAAAAAGAAATAAAAAGATCACTATACTTTTTCACTTTAGCTGCTCCAACACCGTGTAGATCGCTAAACTCCTGAGCATTTGCTGGCCTCTTTTTAATCATTTCAACCAAAGTAATATCGTGAAGAACCTTAAACGCTGGAATACGCCTCTTCTTGGCAAGTCTTTGTCTAAAGTCCTTTAAATTTTTAAATAGCTCTTGCTCACTACTATCAAGACTAGGAAATGTTTTTTGAATAATGAACTTCTTCTTCGGAGCTGTCTTAGTTTTGGCCTTGGCCTTCTTTCTTGTTCTACTCTTACGAACAGTTGTTTTCTTGGCAACAGTTGGTCGTGAAAGTGCTGAACGCATAAAGACTTTTTCGCTATTTTCAATAACCTTTAAACTTTCTTGAGTAAGCTTTATAGCTTGTCCCCTATCGAAGTCTACAGTTATAAAGCCTGAAGCAAGTGCAATTCTATGAATATCTCTCCACTGATTTGGACTAAGATTGCTTCCTTGTCCAAAGTGAGTAGAACTAATAAATTCTTGAAGTCTTAAACTTTCATCACCTACAAGGAACTTAAAAATAGAGTCAAGCGCAAGTTTTTGACCACTCTTATATATTGAACTTAAATAGAGCATCATCTCATCAGTGATATCGACAAGATCTTCATTCTCCAGAGAGCCTTCACAAATATCACAATTACCGCAATACTCGGGGTAGCGCTCGTCGAGAAAGTGCAGGATAACTTGGCGACGACACAGAGTAGATTCGCATAGACCATACATAAGATCTATATGGTGCTCTTCTACTTTTCTCTGGACTGCATCTCTTGTTCCTTTACGAACCAGGTGTCTAAGGACAGCGGCATCTCTTTTTCCGTATAACATGAGAGCGCTAGCATTGAGGCCATCTCTTCCAGCTCTACCAGTTTCTTGATAATAAGACTCAAGACTCTTTGGTAAATCCATATGAGCGACAAACCGAACGTCTGGCTTATCAATCCCCATACCAAAGGCGATGGTTGCAACGATTATGACACCCTCTTCTAAAAGAAACTCATTCTGTGCTGCCTTTCTTACAGAACTACTCATTCCCGCATGGTAGCCATGAGCATTGAAACCATTTTCTATAAGAAACTGAGTTGTCTCTTCCACTTTTCTTCTTGAGAGACAGTAAACAATTCCAGAATCGTTAATATCGAATCTTTCTAGAAAGTTTAATAATTGTGACTGAGGGTCTTTATCTTTAAGATCTATTTCGTATGATATATTAGGTCGATCAAAACTACTTAGGAAAACTCTTGCTTGAGTAATATCTAACTCTTTAACTATTTGTTTTCGAGAGTCTATATCTGCAGTTGCCGTAAGCGCAATCCTAGGGACTTCAGGAAATGCCTTCTTTAAAACAGAGAGCTTCATATACTCAGGTCTGAAGTCTGGTCCCCACTTTGAAACACAATGTGCTTCATCAATCGCAATAACTGAAATAGTAAGGCCTTGTAACAGCTCTAGAGTTCCGCTTTTTAAAAGTCTCTCAGGAGCTAAATATAGGATATCAATTTGTCCGTCTTTCAGTTGCTGTCGAATCTCACGAGACTCAGTAATTGATAATGTGCTATTTAAGAAGGCGGCATTCACTCCTAATTCATTGAGCGTCGAGACTTGGTCTTCCATCAAAGAAATCAGTGGAGATATTACAATACCAACTCCCTCTCTCACCAGAGCAGGAATTTGGTAACAAAGTGACTTTCCCCCACCTGTAGGCATTAAGGCAAGTACATCCCTGCCATCTAAAATCTCATGAATAATTTTTTCTTGATGACCACGAAAGTCATGATGTCCAAATATATTCTTTAGAATGGTCTTTGCATCTTCTCTATACTTATCTGAATTATAAAAAGAAAAGCTGAGGTTTTCTTGCCCTGAATTAAGTTCCATACAAGAATGGTATCACTTAATTAATCTCTCTAAAAGAATGTTATACATTCTTTCTGGCATAGCATGGTCAAATTTGACGCCCAGCTTACTAATACCGTACTTTATTGCACCGTCTGTGTAAGGAACATCCTTAACATAGACAACTTCGGCCTCCATAGGAACATCCATCTTGGTCTCACCAATATTTTGAATAAGGACAACATCTCCTTTATTAAAGCACTTCTTGTCTTTAGCTTTGATTACAAAAGAAGCTCCGCTCTGACTGATATCGAATAGTCGGAAGCTGTAGACCTTTTGGCCTAAGAGATCATCTACAACTCTTTCTACATTGCCATAAATTGCCGAATTATGACCATAGTGTGTTCTTTGATAATTTCTTAGCTCTAACAGCCTTACTTCATCTGGAAGGTGAACTGTTACTAAGAAATCATTAACATTTACTATTGGGCTTTTAAAGAGCAGAGATCTCTCATCTAATCTTCCATAAAGAAGCTCGTCTGAGTTAAATCTATACTTCTTTTCCATATCTTTAAGACAGAAGGTAACAGTCTTATCTAGAAAATTCACATCATGAACGACACTTGGGAATAAGCTTCTACGTCCATTAATATTTTGCCATAGTAATATGGCCTTAAAGTTCTCATTTGCTCTCAAGAAAGTCTGAGAAATAATTTTACTTTCTTTTTCCCATATTAAATCTAACAAAACTCACCTCTTCAAAATTACAAACTATATTGTACACAATTTTGAAGTTAAATGAATTTTATTTCACCTAAGATGCAATATTTGATTGATTTTGAGAATAGGCAAGAGAAATAACTCTCTCATAGAGTTCAGAATCGAGAACTTTAATTTTAGAGATTTCCATTATAAGTACGTATTCCTCTGAAGAGACTTGAAGGGTTGAGCCTGCACTAAGGAATCCCCAGCGAGGTTGATCTCCACATGAGTAATAAACAGTATCAATACCAAAAGAGAGTTTATTAGCGAGGGAAAGTTTTTCCCAAGAAGAGTTCTCTAAGAAGTAATTATAGGAATCATCAGATAGCTCTCCAAAGTAATCACTCCAAATATCTTCTTGAAGTATTTCAGTTTGTTTTCCATCTGCGGAGAGATTTTTATTCCAACTTATAAGATGAACTAAAACAATAGCACTGGCCCATAACTGCCAGTAAGTCCCCTGTGGTGATGTTAAAGTGAAATAGCTCGCAAGACATAAGCTTGCACATATAAGTGTAACACGTGAGAATTTAGACATCCTCATGAGTGCATTCACGAATAGAAAAGAGAAAGCTAAATGAAAGAACACAAACCATGTATCCATACGACCTCACCTATGAGCCAACTTCAAAACTTTGAAGCTATATACTTAAGTATATCTAAAATCGTGACAATTGATATAGGGAAACCTTCTTGATTAGCGACTATGACACTTCTGTACTTAAATTTCGACATATTATTCAATGCAACGGCAATTAAGTCCTGCTCTAGGAGTTTATGAGGGTCTTTTGTCATAAATTCCCTAATCGCGACAAGTTTAAGATCGTCAAAGGTTAGAAATTTTCTAATAAGGTCACGTTCTGAAACGATTCCTCTCATTTCTGTTTCATACTCCATGACAAGTATACTTCCCTTTCGTTTCTCAACCATAGACTTTACGGCTTCATAAAAAGGAGTTTCGGCATCACAATAGTGAGCATCTCTAAACATGATTTTTCTTAAAGGTGTCTCAAAGATTCGAGGAGATATTTCTTCTTCTAGGCTCTCATCTTCCTCATTGTAGTGGATAAACTCTTGGAGATAAACTCCATCTCTACTCCACTCAATCTTTGTTCCGTGAACTTCTAAATCACTATGAAAGTGATCTAAAAAGTAATAGAGTAAGTCATTTACGCCAATCATTGCATGACCATCAGACTTCTTAATCGGCAAGTGACGAAACTCTTTAGCACACATCAATTTAATAATATCTAAGACAGTATTATCTTCACTAAGTGTTAACGGATTAGCAGTCATAATACTTGAAACAGGATTATCTTTAACTAATTCAAAGTTTAACACTGCTTTATGGAGCATATCTTTTTCAGTGATAATTCCTTCAAGCTTTGATGAAGTTCCGATGAGTAGTGCTCCGGCCTGAGAAGAGTTTAAGCTCTCCAAAGCTTTTTCAATACTACAGTCCCCAGGAACAAATGTAGCATCGGCCAAATCTAGCTCTTTTACAGGAACTGAAAAGTCATCAGCACTTACAACGGTATAATCTCTTTGCTCACTTTCTAACATACTTATCTTTCAATAATTGCAGTCACACCCATACCACCTGCTGTACATACAGAAATGAGACCTCGAGTACCATTACTCTGTTCTAACATTTTTGCTAAGGAAGTTATAATCCTCGCCCCAGTCGCTGCAAATGGATGCCCTAGAGCAACACTTCCACCTTTGACATTGAGCTTAGAACGATCAATTTCTCCAAGAGCACCATCAAGTCCAAGTTTTGTTTTACAAAAATCCTCACTCTCCCATGCTTTCATAGTACATAGAACCTGAGCAGCAAAAGCTTCATGAATTTCATAAAAATCAAAGTCTTGAAGAGTAAGACCTGCTTGCTTTAATAGCTTAGGTACAGCATAGGCCGGCGCCATCAAAAGACCTTCATCATCAACATAGTTTACTGCTGCAGATTGTGAATATGATAAATATGCCATAACGTTTAGGTTATTTTCTTTCGCGTAATCTTCGCTACATAGAAAAACACAAGATGCGCCATCTGAAAGCGGAGAACTATTACCCGCGCTCAAGGTTCCTTTATCAGATTTATCAAATGCTGTTCTTAGTGAATTAAATTTTTCTAAAGTCGTCTCTGCGCGAACAATATTATCTTTCTTAATTCCTGCACACTCAGTAATAAGATCATCATAGAAACCTTCATCATAGGCCTTCTGAGCATTTTGATGTGAATCATAAGCAAGCTTATCTTGTTCAAAGCGAGAAATATTCCAAGTCTTCGCCATATCTTCACAACTTTGTCCCATCGACTTTCCAGTTCTTGGTTCCTTAATTGCTGGTAATTTCGGTAAAAGCTCTTTTGGAGAAAACCCCTTAAACGCTGAAAGTTTTTGTTGAAAAGTTTTAGCACCATTAAGCTTTAACAGACGGTCTGAGAATTTCTTCTGAAACTCAATTGGAACATCGCTATTAGTATCAACTCCACCTGCAATAGCACAATCGATTTGCCCCAGAGCAATTTTATTTCCTAAAATGATTGCGGCCTCTAGAGAAGTTCCACAGGCCTTTTGAATATCAAAGGCCGGAGTACTAAAAGATAGACCACTTTCAATAACACATTCACGAGCGAGAGAAAAATCCGCGGCATGCTTAGAAACGGCGCCAAGTGATACTTCTCCAACTTCCTTACCTTGTAGTGATAACTTTTCGACCAAACTCTTCATCGCAGTTGTCATTAATTGCTTATTCGATAGCCCCATATAGGCCGAACCACTTCTACAAAATGGAATTCGAGAACCGGCAATGATACAAACCTTTTTAATTTCAGACACTTAAAACTCCTAAAAAATATATAAATAATTATTACTTAATACTAATTTAATTCAATCTAAAGCCGAAAAGTCTAGTATGAAACTACTCGCAAATGAAACATCAAATGAAGAGAGCTGGAAATACAAAGTTGCCCAAATTGGGCTAGGCTTTGCTAGTTTAATTCTCTTTCTAAGGTTCATCAGCGATATGGCCTTAATTGGTACTGGTGTTAGTTCAAATTATATCACTCTTTTGGCCAGTGCTTTATATAGTGGATTATTTTTTCTAGTAAAGAAAACTCGCTCCTACAATACTCCAGTATTCTTTGGAATTGTCTGTGCCTTTCCAATTATATTTCTTAAGGCAGAAATGACAGGAGGCCTTAACTCTCCTATTATGTCATGGTTTCCTGTACTGCCGATTATTTCAACTTTTATACTATCAAAGAAACAAACTTACATAACTGCAAGTTTATCTATTTTTACAATTGCTCTACTTACTTCAAAAGTTTTTGGTCCAATTTTTGACTTTGAAATAGTTGAACTCCCCGCTTTTTCAAAGGTAGTAATGTACTGCTCTATAGTCACACTCAGTACTTTCATCTGCCTAATACATGAAGAAAAAAGAAAGAAAATGCTCTCTCAAATAGAGAGACAGAAGTTAAATATGCTTAGCTCATCTCGCTACACGGAACTTGGAGAAATTGCCGCAGGAATTGCTCATGAGATCAATAATCCATTAACTGTACTTAGAGTAAAGGCCAAGAAGATAAAGAATAATTGCCAAGAAGGTGTACGGCTAGAAGAAATAGAAAACTCAGCTGATAAAATTCTTTTAATGACAGAACGTATTCACAAGATCATCAAGTCGATGAAGAATCTATCTAAAAATCCATTTGAAGAATCAGTAATAAGAAAAGAAAAGTATAGTGACATTCTGGATAATGTAACGACTCTATGTGAAGCTAAAGTGAAGTACTCAAATATCGTTTTAGAGTTTAATAAAACTAATCAACAAGTAATGAACTCATTAATCCCTTCCCAACTAGGCCACGTATTTCTAAATCTGATCAACAACGCTTGCGATGCAATCGGTCAGAAAAAGGAGAAATGGATAAGAATAAATGCTTCTATTGAGGGAAAATCCATACACTTTACGATTACTGATAGCGGAAATGGTATTGAAGGCGATGACCAAGATAAAATATTCAACCCATTTTACACGAGCAAAGATGTCGGGCAAGGAACTGGACTTGGTTTAAGCATTAGTCGAAATATTATCGAGTCTCTCGGTGGTAGCTTCTACTTAGACACTAATAATCAAAATACAAGCTTTAAGATTACCATTCCATATGAAGAGTACGATCAAAAGGACCCATCTCTAGCCGCATAAGCTAATAAATGTCATAAAATATTATAATATTGTCAATTCCAACTCCTCTTTTGGCCGTTAATATTAATTAACAAACAATGAGGAGGTCCAAATGAAATGTACTATATCTTTTAGAAACTTAGAACACACTGATGCTCTTGATCAAAAAATAAATGAAAAATCAAAGAAACTTGAAAAGTTCCTAGGACCGGATGCAAAAGTTGAATGGGTTTGTTGGGTTGAAAATTCTGACCAATTTGCAGAAGTAAAAGTGAATGACGGAAAGAATAAATTCATAGCTAAGGCCAACTCAAATAGCCTATATAGCTCCCTAGACTTAGTTCTTGGTAAAATTACAAGTCAAATAGGACATAAGCATTAATTCTTAATATTAATTTAACTAAACCCTAATTCACCCTTGAAGTAAGATTGATATGCTCTAGTTAGCTTTAAATCTTACTCTGGGTGGAATATGAAATTAATAGAATCTATATTTGAAATTCTCTGTCAGACATTGGCGACGATCATTATTTACATTGTTGATGAGGAACGAGACCATTTCTTCATAAGTAACTCAAAAGAGTTAGAGACTTTTTCAATAATTAATCAAGATTAACACTTGATGGAAAGTCCGTTCCTATAAAATCGACACCCATTTCAACAAAGTGAGCTAACTCACTTAACTCATTTACATTCCATACTGTGACTTTGTAGTTATTGTGTTTGCAAAGGTCCACTAAGGCCTGATCAACTGTTGAAGTGGATATTGAAATACCATCAGCTCTTGCATCTTCAATTATATTTACAGCATTTATCGGAAGTCCATAAATCAAACAAGCAGTTCTAATTTTAGGATCAAGTTCTTTAATCTTTTTAACGATTCTATGATTGAAAGACTTCACAATGACTTTGGAGTAAAGGTCTATTTCACTTGACGAGATGAGCTCTACTAAGAGCTTTTCACAACCAAGAGACTTTACTTCAATAAATAGTGTAAAACTAAACTCGTTGAGTAGCTCTAATACCTCTTCTAAAAAAGGTATCTTCTCACCCATTCCAGCATCTAGCTCTCTTAGCTCAGAGCTAGACATCTCTTTAACGACCCCTTGTGAATTTGTCGTTCGATCCACTGTATCGTCATGAATAACAACTAAGCGATTATCTTTTGAAAGATGGATATCTATTTCTATTGCTTTAACACCGAGTTCAAGAGCATAACGAATTCCTAAAATCGTATTCTCTGGTCTTTCACCCTTAGCTCCACGGTGGCCTAAAATAACGGTATCAGCTCTCATATTATCTCCTCGATTAGACAACTACTCTACCTTAAGTCATTAGGAAATGAAACTTAGCTAATCGAAATTTTTTCAAGAGATTCTACTATTTTTCTATAACTTGGTAAGCTGAATTCTGCATATAATTTATTAAAGATCTCCATCTTCTTATCGCTCGACAAAAGGTCATCTGATTTCATCTCTAATATATGGTAAGCGTACTTTTCAACGACAATAAAGGCTATCGCCATTGGAGAAATATTGGTTGTAAAATTCTGAGCGAATCCCACACCGGAAGTCGTCCCGTGGTGCTGTTTTATGAGTAAATCGACACCCCCAGGAGTTCTTGGAAAGGACTGAATTAGACTGGCCGCTTTATTTGCATGATTAAGTACAAGTTCACTCGTTTGTAGATCCAACTCCTTGACTTGCTGATTTGAGAATATTTTAAGGTGCTGTTCTTCTTTTATGAAAATATCGTGAAAGAAACTAAAGAAAGTCATTTTTTCAATTTGAAGATCAAGTTGATCGCCAGAGCCCCACTCCATTAAAGGTGCAAGTTCACAGCACAGGGCAGAAATAAGGTAGTTTCTCTTGTAAGCATAAGAAGATGGGTTCGACAACAACTCCTCTAGCATACTTTTTAAATTACGACTTCCCCTCACAGACTTGACCATGGAGGCAATAGATGCATTTGCCAATCTAATAGTGTGCTCCGTAACACCAATAGCATCGATTAAATTTTGACTGATGCCATATGTCTCAGAGTTAATCTCATGGATACTTTTAGAACTCTGCCCTACCTTAACAATCTTTTCAAGAGATTGCTGTAGAAGATGATTCAAAAGATTGGGATGATCTTCTTTTTTTACGTAGAATGATCTAACTCGATTATTTTGATACTTTTCTATAACCTCTCGATCAATTGATTCTTGTGAATTAATTCGCTTAAGGAACCTCTCTCCGTCAACTGAAACAATTTTAATATAGAAATCACATGGGGCATGATCTATAAGAAAGAAGTTTTCAATTGCCAAGGAAACATAATCTGGCAATTTAAAATGCTGTATTTGCTCAGGTGTGATCTCCAAAACTTTGATCACAGTACGGTACAATTCCTCTATTCTAAATCTATCAGGTAAACTATCAAAGTGCTGTCCGACAAATTCAAACTCTCCTAGAACAATTATTGGAGGTCCTTTTTCAAGATCATAAACCAAGTTCATTAAAAGCTTAGCTGCCTGAATATCCCTCATATTAAGTTCGAACGAATTACGAACAATAACTAAGTCAACGGACTCAGTATTTAGAATTTGCTCGACACTATCAAAGTCAAATTCAGTGATAATATTTGCATCAAATTCGTTGCCTAAACCTTGAGTTAGAAGATCAAGTACCCGCTCATCTGATTCTATTATTAAGAAGTTATACATAGAACTATTATAAACTATTTTTCATGTAATAAACTATTCATTTTAATGGATAAGTTGTTTAAAATAGGATCATGAAAATATCACAAACTGTCCTAGGCCTCAAAAAGAACTATCCTCACTTAATAACTGCTGTTGTTTTTCTATCAGGATTTCTTTTCGATATTTTTACAATTGGTAGAGTCGATGACTTCCTAAATCTAGTGAGTCATTTGATTTATCTGTGCTTGAGTATTTATCTTTTTACAAAACTAAATACAACCTTTGAACATAAGAGACTTCTTTTTTTAAATAATTATTTAAATGATATTTTTCACTTCTTAGCTGGAGGTCTTCTTAGCGCCTTTACTATCTTCTTCATCTTGAGTAGTTCAATAACTCAATCTTTTATTTTTATACTATTTATTTTGGCCTTACTTGTTCTCAATGAAGCAGAAGTTTTCCAAAAGAGCAGTGACTGGGTAAAACTTCTTTTATTGCAGTTTTGCATTACTTCATTTTTTATAATCTACTTACCAGTAACATTTAAAGTGACGGGAACAATCATCTTCATTTTTGCCGTATTAATTTCATCACTACCAATGCCTCTTTTTTTAAAGAAAATAAGTAATGAATCATATAACCATTCAATCCTGTCTTCTGTTTTTATAACCCTCGCATTTACCGTTATGTATATTTGTAACTTCATTCCACCAGTTCCACTTAGTGTCAAAGAGATAGGTGTTTATCATAATGTTGAAAAGGTCGAGAATGTCTATAAGCTCTACAGCGAGACGAGCAGGCTAAAATTTTGGTCTCAAGGAGATCAAGACTTTGAAGCAAGAGAGAACGACAAAGTTTATGTCTATGCGAGAATTTTCGCTCCAAAAGGATTCAATGAGAAGATTTATGTCCAATGGGAAAAGTGGGATGGAGACTGGAAAAAAAGTGATAAGATTGCCCTAGATATATCTGGAGGCAATAGCTGGGGCTACAAGGCCTATTCCTATAAGAAGAATTACACTGAAGGAATATGGAGAGCTAAAATTATTAATGAAAGCGACAAGGAACTTGGGCGCATAAATTTTCAAATTACTAAAAGCAATGAAAACACTCCTAGGCAGTGGCATATTGCTACAAAGAAATAGTGTCACATAGGCCACAGTGGCATCTTGCCAATATGCGCAAAGCGTCTTCTGCCTGAAATCTAATACGTCCCCTTTGGCATATTTCTTGCTTAATTTATAAAATGGACAAAATGAAATACCAAATACTCATTTATATAATGCTACTTTGCCCTGTGCAAATCCTAGCATCTGTATCAAAGAAGATGGTCATTTCAACAAATATGGAACAACCTCGTGTTTCAATAACTAGAACTTTTTCCCTAAGTTTAAATAGAGTACGAACAATTAATTTTAAAAGTAAAAACCAAATCGAATTAAAAAGTCTCTCCTATGAAGACTCCAACGGACATATTATTTCTATTCAATTAAAAGATACAATTGGAGAGAATATAGTTTTTTCCAAGACTATTGGTAAAACCAGTATTAAGAATTTGAGTTTTACAGCTGTTTCGTTAGAGAATAAGAAAAATGCTCAAATTGAAATTGAGCTAATCCCCTAAGCTCGGTCCGAAGACCGAGGTTGTCTCTATATATCTTTCTTATTAATGAGAAAGCATAGAAATGCAAAGAGTAGAAGATAAGTAACTAAATAATGTCCCAAGAAGACAAGATTACTAAAATCGACACTCTTTCCTGTAAGGATAATATTAGTCAATGAGTCCATTGAGCCTAACCGAGGAAAGAGAAAGTGAAAGAAGCCCGTAAATATTCTTCCAAATCCAATAGCTTCTTGTCCTGAACTCGCTCCCAGAGAGTCAAAAGCTGCATTTGAACCAGTTATTAAGTACCTTAAAATAAAAGTTAAAATGAAAGCAAATAACTTTGGTACATAAAGAGATAGTATACAGGCGATAGTGATAATACTAAGCATATTTAAACTACTCGTTGCCAGAGCAAATATTATATTTAAAGAAATCAAATTTGTAGAACTTGAAGATGAAATTAGAATTGCAGTAAAGAGAATTGAAAAAAGAAAACAGAAAAAAGCAATAATCCAAGATCCAAAAATTCGTGAAGCTATATACTCTACTCTTCTAATAGGAAATGAAAGGATCTGATTAATTGAAGTTGATTCAAAGTCAGACTTAATACAATTCGTTCCCAATACTGTGGAAATTAAAGTCATAATAAACGCAATGATAGCAAATAATATAAGCAGTCCCTTATCTCCAATTAGGGCCGTGGCCCCATCAGTCTGGTTAAAAGACTCATTAAAGAATTTAATAACTAAGTGACCTCCTGTAATTATGAAGAAGATAAGTCCTACGAACATCAACAAGGCCTTACTTCTGTACTCTTTAATGATCGTATTTAATATTAATGCCTTAATTTGTATTATATTCACGCTAACCCCATGATTGTTTTTTCAAAGAACTGCTCTAGGCTGCTACCTTGAAGTAACTCTTCTTTTGACCCAAAAGCTGCTATTTTTCCTTTATTTAAAATAGCGAAAGAATCACAGATTTGATCCATCTCAGAGAGAATATGAGAGTTTATAAATATAGTCATAGACTCATCACTAGAAAGCTTAGCAAGTAGCTTTTTTAATTCGATCATTCCAATTGGATCAAGTCCTGAAAAGGGCTCATCTAAAATTAAAAGGGAATTTTCAGAAACTAATAATGTCGCTATTCCAGTTCTCTGTAGTTGTCCTTTTGAGATCGCATCAAGCTTCTTAGAAGCAATATCTGTAATCCCAACGAGATCAAGGGCCCTATCGATTCTCTGTTCTAGCTCCGAAGAACTTAGACCATTCATTTGCCCAAAAAATGAAACACAACCTCTTACTGAATAATTTGTATCAAAAGAAAATTTTTCAGGCAGATAGGCTACACCAGAACGAGAAGTAAAATCATTCACATTCTTACCATTCAAAAGTAACTCCCCAGACTTTAACCTAACCAGACCAAGTAGAGATTTTACAAAAGTTGTCTTACCTGCACCATTAGGACCAAGAAGAGCAAAGACTGAACCTGCCTTAACATGTAAACTAACATCATCAAGAGCAAGATCTTTTCCATAATATTTTTTTAAATTCTGTGCACTAATAATATTCATACTTACTCCTGCGACCCTATTTTAATTGGTCGTCCTTCATCGTTAATATGAACATAAGTGAAGACGGCTTCTGTCACTTTTGACCTTTCATCTTTAAACCTTTTTACAATATAAACTTCAATCTTAATTGCTATAGAAGTATTTCCAACTTTAACCGTATCAGCATAGCAGCAAACAATATCACCAACATTAACTGGAGCATGAAAGACCATTGAGTCAACGGCCACTGTAACGACTCTTCCGCCGCATCGCTTCATAGCATAGATACTACCAGCAATATCCATTTGGGACATAAGCCAACCACCAAATATATCACCATTCGGGTTAGTATCCCCAGGCATAGCTAGCGTTCTCAGTGATAATTCACCATTTATTTGTTCTTTTGTATTCATATAACCTCAATCGAAAAGACTAATTATCTATACTATGATATCAAAAGTTGTGAGTTTTTCTAATAAATGTGCATATTACTTTGATAAAGATATCAAAAAAGAAGGAGAGGAGATTTTTAGCCAAAACCTCCTTAGAGTTTTTGATGCCAAAGGTATTTCTCTTAAGGCCTATACTTTAGGTAATACCACTCATAACCCCCAACTAGAGTGGGTCGAGCTTAAATCTTACTTAGCAATCAAAACAAAATGCGACTGTCGACGATACAAAATAACCGAGTCGTGCGCTCACCTATGGTCACTCATCTTATCGGCAGAAAACGACTCGTTCTCTTCTAAGGCAAAAAATCTCTCCAAAATAGAATTCATTAGTAGTTTTGAAAAAGAGTTAGATCTACCAATTGTTGAGGCCCAATTTTCACAAGATATTCAGCAAAGAGAAACACTAGATCACTTATCAAAAGCAATTGAAGTAGATCACAATGATATTAAACTTATTTCTTCCATTGAAGACAATAAAGAAAGAAGCCTATACTTCAGATTATTTCCAAATTATGAAATGCAAACTGGCTTTCTTCGAATTGAGTTTGTTATTGATGATAAATCTCTAGTCCTAACTGATTCTGTAATAAGAGATTTAAAGAGTGAAGACAGAGCGATTGTGGAGATTTTAAGAAGATTAAACTCAGTACAATCTAAGACTTATTGGTCTCGAAAAAAAATTAAAACGAAGGGTTCCTACTGTGAGATCCCTGTTGAGAGTTTAGATATACTTCTACCAAGTATTGTCGCTAAAGGACTTGTGACTCAAGATCATGGAAGACTAGAGTTTAATCCCAAAGAAAAACTTATCTGCCATAATAAACTAGATCATACTAATTCTTGGAAATTTATCCCCTACTTTAAGTTCTATAAAACAACTGTCACAATCGATGAAATCACCTTAATTAATAACTTATCTCTAGCAATCTATAATGGTCGCATAATCAAGATTGAGTACCGTGGCCTTAAGGCATTTGTTAGTGAATACAAAAAAGGTAAAACAGAGTTTAAAAAAGAATCCTTATCCAATGAGGATATTCAAAACTTTGTTCATAAATACCCTCAACTCTCAAAAATAGATCTCCCTAAAGAACTGAAGATTACTAAGAAGAAGGTATCTCCAATCATTAAAATGAGTCTAGATCTTTCGGCCGGTGTCCAAGGAGTAGTGCTTTGGGCCCAATTCACCAGTGCCTTTAATGAACAGTGGCACTCTCCTCTCAGTCCTATGCCTCTAAAGCAGGATGATAATCGTTTTATTATAGAGAAGGATGAAGATAAAGAGATCGAAATTTATGAGAAATTATCTCACATTCTTAACATCAGAGTTAACCATAAAGACTTTACTAGAAAGGTTAAAATTGAAACAGACAACTTCAATGAAACCATCACAAAGCTAATTGAAATAGGTGTCGAAGTTTTTGCAAAGAATAAGAGAGTCTCTGTTCCAAATACTTCCAATATTTCGCTTAAGACAAAAGATGACTGGTTTGAAGTAAAATCATCTATCGAGTTTGATGAAGAGAGCTTATATACTCCACAAATTCTCGCCCTTGCCAAAAGTGGTCAAAACCTCGTTCCTCTTAAAAATGGAACCTTGGGCCTACTTCCAGAGGAATGGCTGAGAAAGCATCTTCATCTTGAGTATCTGGCAGATCAAAAAGATGAAAGATTTCTGATTGCCAAGGATCACTCGCTCTACTTAGATTTATTATTTGAAGAGAAACTACTTAAAACAGATAGACCTCAATATAGTGAGCTTATCTCAAAGTTAAAGAAAATAAAGCAAGCTCCATCTGTAGTGGTACCTAAAACATTCAAAGGCGTTCTTAGGGATTATCAACAAGATGGAGTGAATTGGTTAAACTTCCTAGACGAGCTAGGTCTAGGCGGATGCTTAGCGGATGAAATGGGTCTTGGTAAGACCGTACAGATTCTCGCTCATTTAGAAAGACTAAGAACACTCAAAAGATCGAAACACCTAATTGTTGTCCCAAAATCTCTTACCTATAACTGGCTTAGAGAATGTGAAAAATTTTGTCCCAAAATAAAAGTAAAAGTCTATGAAGGAACAAAAGAGCAAAGGGCCAGTCTTTTAAAAAAGAAGTTCGACTTACTTATTTGTACTTATGGAATCATTCGAAATGATATTCACGATTTAAAAGAAATTGAATTTGATACGATTATTTTAGACGAAGCACAACATATTAAAAATGAGAACTCCAGAACGGCAAGGTCTGTTCTACTATTAAATGCTAGGCAAAGGTTTATTGCAACCGGTACCCCTGTAGAAAATAGCCTCGCCGAGCTATTTAGCTTATTTAAATTCTTATCTCCTACAATATTTGGTCAAAAGAAAATATCCAGAGAAAACCTAACCGATGGAAATGAGTCAGTCGTTACCAACATTCTAAAGGGACTTAGACCACTCATCCTTAGAAGATTAAAGTCTGACGTTCTTAAAGATTTACCCGAAAAGACAGAATCTATCCTACAAGTGCAACTTAGCGCAGAACAAAGAAAGATCTACCAAGACTTAAAAGATCACTATCGTAGTAAGTTAATGGATAAGGTCGAAAAGTTTGGTATAAAGAAGAGTAAAATTCATATTTTAGAAGCACTACTTAGGCTTCGACAAGCGGCCTGTCACCCAGGTCTTATCAATCCAACTTATAAGGATAGTAAGAGTGCAAAATTGGATGCGCTAATGGAGAAGTTGAATATTATTTCTAAAACTGGTGAAAAGACACTCGTATTCAGTCAATTTACACAATTCCTAAAGCTACTCGAGGCAAGACTGATAAAAGAAGGCATCAAGTACAGCTATCTCGACGGTCAGACGAATAATCGACAGAGCGTTGTTGATGACTTTAAACAAAGTGACGAAAAAGTAGTATTTCTCATTTCTCTAAAGGCCGGTGGTTATGGGCTAAATCTAACTGAGGCCAATTACTGTTTTCTACTCGATCCTTGGTGGAACCCTGCTGTAGAAGGGCAGGCCATTGATAGAATACATAGAATTGGGCAATTCAAGAAAGTCTTTGCCTACAAACTACTTAGTGAAAATACCATAGAAGAAAAGATTATCATCCTTCAGAATAAGAAGAGAAAACTAATGGATGACTTACTATATTCTAATGACTCGGTGATTAAGGATATCGACTCATCGGACTTAACGTTCCTATTTTCATAATTTCCCCCTTTCTAAGATTCAAAAGTTTGATTAAAATAGACTATATTTAATTAAGGAACTATTTTGAAAATTAGTGATAAATTTATTCATCTTACTAAGGCACTCACCTATTCTATAGGATTCACTTTTCTCATGTCAGTCGGTCATCATATGACCGAGGCCAAAATACCAAAAAGACTATTTATTCTATTTGGAGGAGACTTCTTCAATGGTGGATACATTCAACTTCTTACATATATAGCATTTTTTTGGTCATTACTTGAAATATTTCATATGCTGAAAAATATTGCCAAAGAAAATAAATCTTTTAAAAAGAAGTTACTTCCAACTGAAGAAAGACACCTAATCCTACCTTCACAAATAAATGAAATCTATCTGAAGGCCTCAGAACTATCTCTAGAAAAGAAATCCCTTCTCTTTGAAATGGTAAAAAAAGCATGCTTAAAGTTTAGAGCAACAAAATCAATTCCTGAAATGATAGAGATTATTTCAATACAAACAGAAATCAATAAAGAAATCTCAGAATCCGATCAGTCAAATATTAAATATCTGACATGGGTTATTCCATCTATTGGTTTTGTGGGTACTGTACTTGGTATTTCCCAGGCCCTAATGATCGCAAATAGTGGTGATATGAATCTCATAACTGCGACTCTAGGTGTAGCTTTTGATACTACTCTCATTAGTCTAATCTTAAGCATTATTGTTATGTGGTATTATCATGAACTCATGAAAGAAACTGACTATCTTCATGCAAATCTTAAAAGTTATATTATTGAAAATTTAATCAATAGAATTGAAATCGAATAATGGCAAAACGTCGAGAAATTAATATTTTCAGCATCTCCTTTCTTGATTTACTATCAGGGGCACTTGGAGCTGTTATTATTCTATTTGTAGCAATACCGAAAGCGAAAGATATAGAACCGAAGAAGCTCGCTCCCCCTTCTCAAGATGTTAAGATGATAGCAAAGAATCAGGCATTAAAAGGTGAAGTCGAACAGCTTAAAGCACAAGTCCTAGAACTAGAGAAAAAAATAGAAAATACTGTAGCAGAGAAAAAGAAAGAGCTTGAAAAGATAGTAGAGAAAAAAGAAGCTAAGCCAAGTGAAACATCTACGGCCAATGGTGTTCAAGATGTTGACGTAGGCTTTAAATTTAAAGGAAAGAATATTGTATTCTTAATAGATGTCTCAGGCTCAATGGTTCAAGGTGGAAGAATTGGACAAGTAAAAGCAGGTTTAAAAATGCTTATTACTTCAATGTCAAAAGACTATAAAATCGATGTTATTCACTTTCCAGGAAAAAATGGTAATGCTTACTATGCTCACTGGACTTTTCTACAAAACCTAGCATCTGATCAAAAAGAAGAGGTCTATAAGTTTCTAGAAAACTTGAGGCCAAGAGGAAAGACACCTACTAGGAGTGCCTTAAGATACGCCCTGTCTCGCTACAGTGAAGCGACTGACATTGTTGTTCTATCAGATGGCTCACCTACAATTGATGGTGGAAAAGGATATGATGATATTCAAAATATACTAGATGAAGTAAAAGCAACAAATACTAGAGGTGTTAGAATTAGTGCCATCGGTGTTGGGGCACTATTCTTATCCAATCAAAACAGTAATCGCTACAAGTTCCTTCATGGCCTTGCCAAAGACAATAATGGCTTCTTCTTTGGCTTCTAACTTACTTCACTAAAAATTTCACTGGCCGAACTTCTCATAACTCTTTGCGTACCAAAGTACGAAATTACTGCACTCATTGCAGGAACTAACACTAAGGCGAAGAGAACTGTTTCAAGTTTAAAAATAAATATACTTTGGAAAATAAACTTTGAAAGCACAAATGAAATAGTCGTACTAGAAATTATTCCACATAGTGTAGCAAAAAAAGAAATGATAAGAAATTCTCTACTTATAATTTTATTCAATCTGCCTCTATTGAGACCAAGTACTTTGAATAGATTGATGTTCATTTTTCTTAACAAGATTTGATGACCAACAATTGAAAAAAGAACCATGATACCAACAATGAAAACGAGATAACTCATCGATTTAAGAATAAGGGACATACTCTCCATAATGATTTTCACCTTATCAATTATCCTTCTGATATCGACATATGAGACATTTGGAAATTTCTTAAATAACTCCATCTGTAACTTCTGATCTTCTAGAGTATTTGTCGAACGAATAGCACTTAGAAATGTCTTAGGGGCATCTTCAAGTACACCTTTTTGAAAGAGAATAAAGAAATTTGGACGAAAACTTGTCCATCTAACCTCTCTGATACCAACAATCTGAGTGGTCACAGGGATTCCTAAGATATCAAATTCTAGCGAGTCACCAATTCCAACCCCTAGCCTTTGAGCATATCGTTTCTCTAGTGTTACCTTGGCAACAGCGTCAAGCTCAGGGTTATATACTTCTTGCGGCCATTGTCCCTCAACAAGAGTTTCAGAAGGATCTAGCTGATCTCTATAACTGAGATTAACCCCACGATTACGCATACGAACTTCTCTTTCTTGCTCTCTGGTCATAACAGCTGTGAGCTTTGTTTCAACCGGGCGATCATTAATTTTTATTAGCCTAGACCTAACCATAGGAGACATAACGAGAAGATCATTGGAATTACTTAAAACACCTGTTAACTCATCAACTTGTTCTGGTTGAATATCAAAGAGAAATGCCGTTGGTCCATTTTCTTTAAGCGGTCTTTCGACCTCATGTAAGAGCACATCTTTAATTTGAGGAATTAAAGTCATCATCATCGAAGAGATCATTAAAGTTGAAAATATAAAAAGAGTAGAATTCTTATAACGAGTCAAAAATCCCCAAGCAAGCTTAGTTTCTAGCTTACCAGTATGTGATAAATAAGACAGCTTACTCAAAAGAATATTTCCAAACGAAAAAGTAAGGACAATTAATACTACTAATACAGCAGTGAACATTGATCCTATGATAAATGATTTACACAGATAAATCGCGGTAAGGTAAAAGAAAATAAAAACTGGTAGGAAATGGTACCATCTGGAGTGATTAACACTTGTATCATCTTCAAATGAAAACAAATTACCAAAGCTGGCCTTGGAGTATGGCAAAATAAGTGGTAATCCAATAAGTGTCGATCCAACAGTTCCAATAATAAACGGCGCTAGTAAAGACTCAATTGAGAAGTTGAACTGGAGGTTTAATCCAAGTAATTGATTCAAAGAACTAAGGACCTTAGGCAAGAAGATGGGAGTGATAGAAACACTTATTAAAGAGCCTATCAAACTCATTAAAAGTAATTGTCCAATGAAAACCTGCATGACCTTTGCATTACTCATCCCTAAGAATTTAGAGATAGAGATATCTTTCTTTCTTTTAAATAGAAAACTTCTATATAAATACATGAGACCCATGGTTGCTAAGAATAGGCCACTTAAGCTGACAAGTCCTAGAAAGTCATTGAGATACTTGAGGATTCTTCCTACCTGAGCAGAAGATTCCTTAGGTGTTAACACTTCAATACTTGTATCATTAAGTTTATCCTGAATTTGACTTTGCTGTGCAGAGTTTATAGGGGTCTGTAGCTTAAAGAAGTAAGAATACCAGGCGGTGCTTCCTTTTTGTAAAAGCTCTGCTCCCTTAAGTGCTTCATTAGATATATAAATACGTGGAGCAATTGAGCCCATTCTAAAGCTCTGTTGACCATCATCTTTTATAGTATCTCTTAGCGTAAAGGTCTTCTTTCCAAGTATAAATGTATCTCCAATATTAAGATTCATCTGTATTAATACTTCAGGATACACAAATGCATCATATGGATTAATAAATTCGAATTTTTCGGCGGAATTTAACTGAATCTCACCATAAAAAGGAAATTCTTCTCCAACAATTCGTACTGAAACCAACCTCGAATTATCTTTTGAACTGGCCATGGAAAAAAGACTAATATTCTTAGTCATCATATTTCCAGGTAACATATCAGAGACTAATTCAATTTTTTCTTTAGAAATATCGACTCTTGAATTAAGGGCAAGATCGGCACCAAGAATTCTCAGAGAGTTTTTATTTAACTCACTTAAAAATGACCCCTTAAATCCTTCAATAACTGAAAGTCCACTAAGCCCAATTATAATATTTATAATGAAAATAAGAACAAAGCGTGGAGAACTCTTCAGCTCTCTATACATCATTTTAAAAACCATCATTTATCACTTTGATTGAGGATACCTAATTCCAAAGAACTAGTATTATCACACTTCTTAGCTAGCTCAGTCTCATGGGTAACCAAAATCATAGACATGTCATTTTCTCGAACTAAGTTAAAGAGTAAGTCCATGATTTTCTCACCAGTCTCTTCATCTAAGCTTCCACTTGGCTCATCAGCAAGCAGTAATGCTGGCTTAATGGCCATTGCTCTAGCGATTGCGACTCTTTGCTTTTCACCACCACTTAGTTGGGCCGGAAAATGAGAAGCTCTATCAGATAGCCCTACTGCTTCTAATAATGCTAAGGAAGTTTGCACTGCATTCTTGTCTCCAAGAATTTCTAAAGGTAGAGAAACATTTTCGAGAGCATTCAAATGTTCAATCAAATGAAATTGTTGAAAAATAACACCAATAGATTGAGAACGAACTTTAGTAAGCTGCTCTTGAGTGTAATTTGTTATATCTTCGCCATTAAAAATGACACTACCAGCGTCTGACTTCTCTATCCCAGAAAGGATTGAAAGCAGCGTAGTCTTACCGCTTCCAGATTTCCCTAGAATTGCTAAAGTCTTTCCCTTTTCAATAGATAGATTTATATCTCGCAAGACATCTATCTTACGGTTTCCTTGCAAAAAACTTTTTTGCACACTCTTACACTCTAGGATCATAATAAAGGCCTCAAATACTTAACTAGATTTTTAGCAATAACTTCATGACCATTCTCATTAGGATGAATTCCATCAGAAATATTCAGGTCTTTATTGGCAGCAACCCCATCTAAAAGAAAAGGGATAAGAGTTAACTTATATTCTTTTTCAAGAGAGAGATACATCTTTTTAAATTCACTAGTATACTTAGGTCCATAATTTGGTGGTATATACATACCTGCCAAGACAACCTTTATTCCATTTTCTTGAGCAAGCTCAATTGTCTTTGACAAATTAATCTTAGAAGCTTTTAGGTCGATACCTCTTAGGCCATCATTTGCTCCTAAGGCCAAAACAAGAATGTCAGGCTTTCCCTTTAGAAACCATTTAAACCTTGAAAATGAGCTTGCAGTTGTGGAACCAGAAACAGACCCATTAAGAACTTCTATATCAATACTGTGATCAGATTTAAGTAGTTCTTTTAGAATTATGGGATAAGATTTTTCTTTAGCAACACCATAGCCCTCAGTCAAAGAATCCCCTATAAAGAGAATCTTCTTGGCAGCAAGAGTCGAAAAGCTAATAAAGAGTATAAGTAGAATTTTATATAGTTTTTTCATAGACCATCATTTTAAGGCCTCGTAAAATGAATGACAACTTATATAGAGGGCCAGATGGTCTTGTATAAACGATTTGTTCGTAGGTTGATACAAACTCTTGATATATCGTGTGATCTTCACGGGCCAAGAGCCTCATCTGTCTAATATCCATCAGCTTAAACTCGCTCCAGCTCAGCTTTCTTCGCTTAAATAAATTTATAAATAGTATGAGATTAACAAAATTTACTCTCCATAGAAGAAAAACGACAGACAAAGCTAAGACAGTAAGTACGGCTTTTGAAAAAATAACCTTTAAATCTTTAGATTTGATTTTTCTAACTATATCTTTTTGATACTGAAGGTCATAATTAAAGAAGAGCGTTCCAGACTTATAATAAATGGTCTTCATATATTGTAACCATTTCATAAAATTTGAGCTCTTATTCTGTCTCAGCTGATCAATATTTGTTGTTAGACCTGATAAGTAGCCGTAGAAAATATCGGACTCATACTCTATTCGATTTGGAGCTATATACGAGACAGGATCAAATCTCTTCCAATGGCCATTATCATCAATATACTCAACCCAAACATGTGCATCCTTTTGAGTGACTGTATAAAAGTCTCCTATCTCGTTATACTCTCCACCAAGGTATCCAGTGACAACCCTAGCTGGAATATCAAAGAGTCTAAATAAGATGGCACTCGCAGTTGTAAAGTGGCCACAAAATCCCCTTTTCCTATCAAAGAAGAATTCATCAAAACCCGTCTCTAATGAATAAGTTCCTGGAGCGAGTGTATAAGTGAAGTCCTTTTTAAATACTTCTCCCAAAAGAAGTTCAACTCGACTAGCTTTAGAAGAAACTTCTTTATTATCATCAAGAAATTTCCTTAGTCTCTCACTAATAAGTTGATCAACTTGTAGATTAATTTTACGAAAGTTTTTAAACTTTGAGAGTGATTCACGTTCAGATACAGTGGCCTTAAAGCGGATTTTTTGATCCATGACGGAAGTTCCTTGAAAAACTCCCCCCCTCTGTTTTCTTACAATAGCTTTGGAAGCCATCGAAATACTAGACGTATTATCAAGTGTGAAAAGAGGACCATTCCAGACACTCTGATAGCTTACCTCATATGACTTTATAGGTTCTTGATTACTTTTGTAGCGATAATTATCAGATACTTTCCCGCGAGACCAAGAAAAAGACTTATTTAAAGACAAGACCTGACCACGCCAATAAAGATCACTTCTTTTTATTGGAAATGAAATCTCAGCATTAAATAATGGATCAGTATTGGAGACTAACTTCTCAACATCACCAGGAACTAAGGTTTCACTAAAGCCAGTTTGTGCAAAATTCTTAGAGAAGAAAAAACCTCCAAATTGATAACGAGGAAAAACAATAAGAAGAACTATAATCAGTGGGGACGATTTAAGAGCTAGAGCAAGAATATTCTTAGCAATTACTTTGGCATGATTTTCACTTACACTCATATAGAGAATAAAGAAGCTTAAGAATAATGAAAACAAAATAACGCCTAAATAATAAAACTCTTCTACTTGCACACTTAATGAGAGTACGAAGAGCTGCAAAATAAAAATAAATGAGAAAATATCTCTTTTTTCATTAACCTCAAATAATTTAAGAAAACATAGGCTTGCAAGTAAAGTTGTTGCAGGAAGAGTTCCTTTCCATGTACCGATAAAGAAATAGATGACTGCTAAGCTAGATATCAAAAGTGGAATTCTTAGATTTTTTAAAAGTTCAATTTTACTATAGTGATAAAAGCTCAAAAGTGATGCTAAGCCCAAAAGGTACAAAAAGACCTCTATAGGAAATAAAGAGAAGAATAGGACAACCAATAAAGTGATAAAAGAGATATAGATCCGTATCATGCTATATTCCTATTAAATAGACAAAGAAACTTAATAGACTGTTTTAAAGTATCTTGATCACTTCCACTGAATAACAATTGGTCATCAACATAGAACTCTATCCCCTTTGATTCGTTATAATACTTAAAAAGAAGACTTGTGGCGGTAGATATTTGTTCTTCGCTACTACCTTTATAAAGGTCTACTCTGTAAGCATTATCGCAATGACTAGTATAGACTTTGCTCAGCAATCCTTTACCACTAGCATATGCCTTCCAATCAATATGTCTCCAAGAGTCAGTTTCAAGGGCCTTCTTGTGCTCCAAAAAATCCTCATTATTTTGACCGACTTTATCTACGGATTCATTACTAGAGTGATTTGATTGCATAACACTCATAAGCTCATTAGAATTGATCAGTTTTGGATAAATATATAATTTTCGATCAATGTCAAAGTATCTCCAGGCCCTAAATAATCCAAAAGGGAATGTGGTCGATAACTTAACACGATTAATATGATGAACTCCTCTCATTTGTTCACCGATATATATATCTACATACGCTTTATCAAAAGTAACTATTTCATCACGATAAATTTGGGTTTGATCATCGCAAACACGAAAGCTCTTATTTTCAAATTTATCAGATAGCTCTAGAGGTAATCTAAAAATAACATTCTGTGATACTTCCACTAAGTCTTCTTGAATAGGCAAAGTTGAAATACTCTGAAAAGAACTATTTGTGTAAATGGCACTCATAAAGATAATTGAAGAACTTATGAAGGTAATTAGATATGCGAAAGGGTGACCAAAAGTAATAGAGACCATAAATTCAATCAGAATGACAATACCAAAGATAACTCCATAGCGAGTTGGTAAAATATAGGTTCTATTGCTTCTTAGCTTCATCTATCTTACTGGCATACTATTTACAATATTAGTCACCTTACTTTGACCGTCCTTTAAACCTAAAGAACTATTTAATCTGTGAGAAATAATATACGGACAGACAAATTTTAAATCATCATGTGTCGCAAAATCTCTTCCTTCCAAGAAAGCACAGGCCTTCATCGCAAGATATAAATCTTGTCCTGCTCTAACGGACAACTTCTCTCCATCAACACACTCCTTACGAAGCCTTGCGAGAAAATCCATTAAAAACTCCATGAGCTCTTCTGAAACAGAAATACCTAACACTTTCGAGTGAATTAGTTTTAAGTCATCTAGATTCATAAAAGAGTGCATAGTATCAATCTGCTCTCTTACTTTTAGACCTTGAATAATTTTCTTTTCATACTCTCTGCTCGGTAGTCCTAATGTGAGCGCCATAAAGAATCGGTCAAGCTGGGATTCGGGTAATGGATTAGTACCTATTTGATTAATTGGGTTTTGAGTTGCGATAACAACAAAAGGGTCATCTAATTCATATTCACAATTATCGAAAGTAATATACTTCTCTTCCATTGCCTGCAAAAGTGCTGACTGAGTTTTAGAAGAAGCTCTATTGAGTTCATCGGCCAAAATTAATTGACTAAAAATCGGACCTCTATTGAAAACAAAAACGGACTCTTCTTTGTTAAAGATAGATGTTCCAATAATATCACTTGGTAACAGATCGTTAGTAAATTGAATTCTAGATAACTTCAATCCAAAGATATGAGATAGTAAGTAAACTAGAGTCGTCTTACCTACTCCAGGTATATCCTCAATGAGTAAGTGTCCCTTAGATATCAAAGCGATAAAGGCCAATTTAACTTGCAGATCCTTACCAAGAAATATACCACTACTTGAATCCATTGCATTTCTAAGACGTTGTTGTATATCCACTCATTACCCCTTTAATAGATCATCGAGAACTCATATACTTGCCAAAAACACACATTTTTTAGGCACAAAAAATATGAACGAACAATTTACGCCTCATTATTATGCCATAAATTGTGAGCTAAATGGTTGAAAATAACTAAATTTAACGTTTATAAACACCTGTCTAACAGCTGAGAGTATAATAACTATTCATTCAAAAAGCGGCACGTATGAGATTAGTTGAAAATGGAGAATCATTTGAGATTACTACTTATACTGCCATTTCTTGTTAATTGTGCTGGTCCATATACACCATTCGGCTCGGCCTATGCTCCTGCAAACTTATTTACTAAAGACAATACAACTCAATTCGCACCAGAGACCAACGAGATTAGTCCAGAATTAATTGGGGCTTCAATTAGCTATATTCCAAAATACCAGGCGCTTCACGCTTCAAAAGATTTTAAAATAATTATAAATGACATCAGAAAAATAAGCACAAACCCAAAAGTTACTTTCCTGTATAATGGACAAGATATATCAAAACTGATTGAGCAGGTTTCCACAAAAGTTATTTCTAAAAATAAAATTATTTATAAAATTGAAAATCTAACATTACCACCAAATGAAGATCATCACTTTGTAGTTCTCTATGGAAGAGATAATGATAATCAACTATTAGTTAAAAATTACCCTTATCCTAAATGCGATTACTCGAAAGAGACAAAACTTTCAAAAACGTCTATTCAAGAAAAGGCCAAAATAAAAAAAGCAATTGAGAGTATCACAAAGTCTTACAAGATTAACTCTGCACTAGTTGCTGGTCTTATAGCTCAAGAATCTAGTTTTAATCCAAAGGCCGTGAGTTGGGCCAAGGCGGTAGGTTTAACACAGGTGACTCCAGTGGCCGAGCAACAAATATTAACGGAAGATTCAGACTGGAGTATTTATCCTAATTGGGGAAGAATGCCAGCAAGCATTCTAAAGACATATATTCAAACAGGAAAAATTAACAAAGATAATGATTGGAAATTAAATCCAGAAACTTCAATTGAAGGTGGAATTAAGTACTTGAACTATCTTGAATACTTCTGGTCTCGTCCACAGAATAAAGAGGCCATTCCATTACATATGCGAAGTGGCGAACTATACACATCAATATTGTTAGCAAGCTATAACTCAGGACCGAGTAGAGTAAAGCGTAGATTACTTAGTCATGGAAAAGATTGGCTTAGGGCCCATGATTTGAATGAGGCCAAGAAATATATTGGAAACGTTAAAAGTTATTGTAGTCACTTTACAATTGAATAGGAGTCAGCTGTGAGGAAGAAACCATTTATTTTTAATTTTATAACACTCATCCTTCTAGCGAGTATCATT
Organism: Halobacteriovorax sp. HLS; assembly: GCF_004006665.1. NCBI lineage: Bacteria > Pseudomonadati > Bdellovibrionota > Bacteriovoracia > Bacteriovoracales > Halobacteriovoraceae > Halobacteriovorax > Halobacteriovorax sp. HLS. The sequence goes on along the minus strand of NZ_QOCL01000003.1, from coordinate 67,747 downwards.
CTGGTTCCAGTGCAGATCATATTGCAAATGGGTGCCAGTGAAATAAATTGGCGTATTTTAATTAACCAGATAAGTCTATTCAATTGGATTATGATGAGTGCTGGACTCATCACTGCGATCTATTCATACTTTGCAGATAAGAGAGTGATCTTTTCATCTATAATTCTATTTGCGACAATTTTAATAAATAATTACTTAGTATATTCTTTTGCGACTAATATGCATAAGTCTCTTCCTATTCTCTCTTCGCTTCTATCTCTATTTATACTTTTTGCTATTTTCAAAAATAGAAATTTTAGATACACCGTTTTTAACCAAGAGAAGAGATGGTGGCTTATTCCAAAGAGACATAGAAAGACTTTACCAATTTGGATACAGATTGATGATGAAAAGTGCCTATTGGCACGAACTTATGATGTATCTAAGTCTGGGGCATTTGTCTCATCAATCAGCGGTATTCAAAGTTTTATTGAAAAAGGTATAAAAGTTGGCTCTAAGGTTCGTGTTCTAATTGGAGATAAAGACAATATAGAATTTCAATGCCTTGCAAGTGTAATAAGAAAGTCAAAGGCAGTTGGTGATTACCCTAGTGGGATTGGCCTACATTTTGATAAAGTTAAACTAAAGGAGAGATTTGCCCTTAATAAAATAATTACGACTCCGAGTATTCTTTAGTATTAATACTAAAGACAATAGCAGGGAGAACGATTAAGTCGCAGGCCAGAGCAATTGTTAAAACAAGAGCGCAGAGGATACCAAAATTAATATTTGGCATTAGGTTAGCGAACATGAAAAGCCCAAAACAAGACACTAGTATAAGAGTTGTCACTAATAAGGCCAAACCTGTTGACGTAAATACAGTAACCATAGATTCAAAGGTATTCATTCCCTTCTTTCTTAAAGTATTAAAGTGACTAAGAAAGTGAATTGTATCATCTACAGCAATACCTAGTGTTACACTTGCAACGATTGCACAACCAATATCAATAGGTTTATTCAAAATAGTTAAAGCACCTGCCCCAAAAATAACGGGAACAATATTAGGAATAATACTAAGAAGACCAAGCTTTATGTCTTTAAAAACAAGAATTAGTATCAAGGTTATTAAGACTAAGGCCATAGCAATAGAACTAAAGAATGTATAAACAACATAACTATTCATTCGATGAAATAAAACTGGCTTTCCTGTCGTTGAAATATTAAGGCCAAGCTCCTTAGCTTTTAACTCATAGGCTTCTACACCTTCAAGAGACCTTTTTGAGCTTTGTTTTGACCAAAGAACTGTCATTCTCATACGCCTTTGTTCTAGATCCATTCTATTATTCAAGTCTTCACCTACTGGCAAGGACATAGTATATAAGAATAACTCTTGCGCAATAATATCTCTCTTATCAGGAATCAAGTAGTGCTCACTTAAGCCTTGATTGAGAGACTGATTCATCTCTTTAATAATATTAATAACACTAATGACCTTATTTACATCATCCTGAGACTCAAGCCATGTTTGAAACTCATCAACCTTTTTTAAAAAAAGTGGATCCTTTATTCCATCTTTAATACCAGAATCTACAATTATTTCAGGACCACCAACTCCCCCATAAGCATTTAGGACGTATTGATTACTAATTGATATAGGATCATTTGAGACAAAATACTTGTACGGATTAGAATCAATTGTATTATTTACGGCTAACCAAGAAAATAGAATCGTTAAAGCTATAGATAAACTTATAACGAGCTTTCTATACTTTCGTATAAACCTCAGATAACTACGTACTTTCTGCTCAGGTAACATTTTCGCATTTAGATTTTCATGTGTTTTTTCATTATTAAATATCTTTAATAATGGAATAACCGTTAAATAGCTAAATAGCATCGCTTGAAAAGTTCCAATTCCCGCAAGAAGCCCTAGTTCTGCGACTGGTTTAATTTCACTTACAGTTAAAGAGAAAAAGCCAATCATTGTTGAGAGTGAAGTTAATATGACGGCCCAGAAATTCTTAGACAATGAGTAATAGCAAGAATGTAGCTTATCCCCTGTCTTGGAGAATTCATCATAGAAAGTTGCTAGTAAGTGGACAGAGTCAGCAATAGATATTGCAATAAGAACAGAAGGTAGAACAAAAGTTAAACTATTTATAGAAAGTCCCAAAAGTCCAATAAGGGCACAATTGGTGACCAGAGATAAGATAATGATAATCGTAGGAATGGCCACTCCAACAAAAGTACGGAAACAATAGATAAGATATAAAACAACGAGCAACATCAAAAGAGGGGCCATTGTTTCTAAATCACTAAAGGATACGGCTTGAAATCTATGACTTAGTGGCGGTTGTCCAAGAAGATGAAACTTCACCTTACCAATCGTTTCATATTTCTCAAGCATCTGTTCGACAGACTTTGTAATCAACTCATAGTCCGGAGCCTTATCTGGATTGTGCGCAATAAAACCAAAAATAGATGCACTCTTCCCATCTTTTGATATGAAGTAATTAGGTATTACCTTATGGGAAAGTGCCCTCTCTTTAGCAATCTTTAGGTATTCAGTGTCACCAAGGCGTTCAAAATCTAAGAACTCCTCAGTAATAATCTCATCTTCTTCGGCCCGACTCCAATAAAAGTTAACAAGAGACTGCACTCGAATGACCTCAGGAACCTTCCACATCTGCTCAGTTAAGTCATTAAGCAACTTAATTGATTTGGGGTTAAAGAAATCCTCATCTGTTTCAATGATTAGGTTTACGACCTCGTCATTACCAAAAGTTTTTTCAAAGTATTCAAGGGTTTTAATGTTTTGATCATTTGCCCGAAACCAGGCCTTTGCTGAGAAGTCTAACTTTATATCAGATAAAAAAGGAAGACTCATTAAAAAGAGAATGAGGGCAATACTTAAACACAAGTAATGTCTTGTTACAGCAAAGTTAACTATCTTGTGCTTTATCTTGTTTCCCATTTAAGTAATTTATATCCAGAAGCTAATAAAATCAAATATGCTGTAGATTTTTCTAAAGAAGTCCCTATTGATTGCTTATGCGCACATTCTCTGCAAAAATGCCAAATATGCTAAAAAAATACATCCAAACGATACGTGAACTATTCTTATTTTCAATACCATTAATAGCTGGCCAGTTAGGCCAAATGCTATTTGGTATCGGTGACATTGTGGTCGCGGGTAGATACTCAAATGACGTTGTTGCAGCACTAGGAATTGCAAATGGTCTTCTTGCACCTTTTCTCATGTTTGGACTTGGGGTTTGCTTTGCAATAGGACCTCTTGCGAGTAATTTTCGAGGAGAAAAAAGGGAAGAAACTCACCTTTTTGCCAATGCACACTATCTCATACTTATCGTTTCTGTTTTTATCATGATTTCGGTAACGATTCTGTACCAATTCTTAGAGGTATTTGAATTCACCTCCTCTTTAACGGCCTTAGTTAGGGACTATCTTTTCATATGTTCAATTAGTCTTGTTCCGGCTCTTCTTTTTCAAGTCTCAAAAGAGTATCTACAGGCATGGGATAAGACATTCTTTGCAAATGGATTAATTCTAGTATTCAACTTAGTAAATATTGTGATGAATTACATTCTTATTTTTGGAAAGTTTGGAGCTCCTGAACTTGGAATTAAAGGGGCTGCTTACGCAACTCTTATAACTAGAACTCTTCTGTTTATCGTTCTGTTCCTCTATACCAAAAAGAAGTTTAAAATTGAGTGGGACTGGCATCCAGAGCTATTCAAGCGTGCTGCCAAGCTTGGACTTCCAATAGGCTTTGGTACTCTTAGTGAAGTTCTTTTATTTTCCATCGTAACAGTTCTAGTTGGGAAAATGACTATCGTAGCATCTGCTTCACATAATATTGCCCTTAATTTAGCAAGCTTAACTTTTATGATTCCTCTTGCAATATCCAGCGCAGCTTCAGTAAAGGTCGGCATGGCCTTTGGCGCTAAGAGCAAGGAGTCTATTTTAAGATACTCTGCTTGTTCTGTATTAATGTCTGCAATTATCATGTGTTTCACTTGTTTAATGTATCTTCAGTTTCCACAATTTCTTGTACGTTTTGCAACTGATGATATTGAGCTCATAAAGTACAGTGCTTCACTACTTCTTTTTGTAGGTCTATTTCAAATCCCTGACGGTATTCAAGTTACCCTTTGGGGAGTTCTTAGAGGACTAGAGGAAACTAAATATCCGATGATTTTATCACTTATCTTAAATTGGTGCATTGGACTTCCTTTTGGCTACTGGCTGGCCACAGAAAAGAATATGGAGGCCGCAGGTCTTTGGGCCGGTCTCGCAACTGGACTGACCATAATGTCAGTGGGGCTCAGTTTTGTCTTTGTCTTGAAATATCAATCAGTTAAGCGAAAAATTGCATAGTATAACCCTTACATACCTTATGGACGAATTCCTTTTATCTAGTATAAGTTCAACTTAAATCTAGATAAAAGGACCTCTTATGAAGTATTCGATTCTCGCACTAGCAATATTGACACTAACATCTTGTGGTAAACACACTTTCGATACTCCTCAACCGAAAAGTGGAGACGGTTTTACTTCTCAACTTAATACAAAGAAAATTATCTTAATCTCCGCTCATGAAAATGCTGAAGATTATTATCCACAATCTTTTCACGATAGTTATTTAACTAAGATTGCAAACCAAGAAACTTTCAGTGACCAGGAAAGGAGCGATCTCAAATCAAAGCTAAACGAGCTACTTCGTAAAGATCATACTAGAGTCGCCGGAAAAAAAGATGAGTTAAAAAGGTGTGCAAAAGGTGCAGATCAATCTGAAACATGCTTTGCTCACTCGCTAGATACTTATAGAGACTACCAAATAGCAAGAACGTACCTATATGGAATGATTGATTTAAAAAGAAATGCTAACCTCGACTACTATCTAGATACTATCTATTGTCAGCAATCTTTTACAACTGCTGATTTGTCGAATCCGAGCTACCCTATCGCTCCGATGAAAAGACCAGACTACAACACTATAAATGCTGAACATGTTTGGCCAAGAAGTAAATTTGATGAAAGTAGTAAAGAGAGTGATTACTATAATTTCAAACTTTCTGATCTACACAATCTTTATCCTTCTTTTGTAAAAACGAATCAAGAAAGATGGAATTATGCTTTCAATGACTTCGAAGCTGGTGTGGATACACTTACGAATGACTTTTCACAATACTGCTCAACTTCAACAGCTAAGGCCTTTACTAAAGATGGTGTAAATTACTTTGAGGCCCCTGACGAAGTAAAGGGTGATATAGCTAGAGCAATGTTCTATATGGCGGCAAGACACTATTACTACAAAAAACCTGAAGCTATGAATATTGATAGTGTTCAAGAAGCGGCACTTAGAAGATGGCACAAACTAGACCCAGTATCAGAAGAAGAAAAGCTAAGAAATAACAAAGTTTTCGAAGTTCAACATAATAGAAATCCATTTGTTGATTACCCAGAGCTAGTTGATATTGTCTCAGATTTTTAGTCAAACTGGCCTTCTTAAGAAGGCCTTTTTATTTTAAGTAATCGTCGATACTATCCTGAAAATAGCCCTCGTGCTTAAGATCACTAATCGCTTTATTTATTTTTTTTAATAGATCTTCTCTTTTAGAATGTACTCGAATATGAATAGAGTCTTTCGAAAACTCTTTGGCTACGATAAGGTTACTTTTATTTCTCAAACTATATTCTTTAAATACATACTCATTAACGATAGCTGCATCAGCTCTATTGAGTTCAACAAACTGAAGAATACTATTCATATCATTTAGATAGGAAATCTTTTTAAATTTAGAGTCTCCCTTATAAGAAAATCCTCTCTTTAGTGCGAAGTGAATATTTGAAAGATTACTTAGTTCAATATGTTTATCCTTTCTAGTGACAATGACATCTCTAAGCTCCATAAAAGGCCGCGAGAATTTTTGAACTTCAATCTCTTTGGGAAATGTTCTCCAAGCAGGATTATCACAACAAGTTAAAAGAGATCCTCCCTCCCAAAATTTTTGCCTTAATCGAGACTTTGGTAATGGATATAATTTAAACTTTATATTTGCTCTAGAAAGAATCTTAGAAAAAAACTTATGATACAGGCCACCTTGATATTCACCTTTTTCAATAATAACTAATGGGGCAAGCGACTCAGCATAGAAAGGAACTTTCAAGGTCTCGGCCCCATAGGAGCTAAGACCAAGAAAGAAAAATAATAAAATGGCTTTAATTAAATTATTCATATCTTAATATTATCTCTTTTTAAGACAATTTCAAAATATTTTAAACTATTATTGAATAGCTTAAGGATATTAAATCTTTAACTTTCCTCTTTGCTGAAGCTCTTGGATTACTTGATCAAATTTCTCCAGTGGATATGCTCCTCTTATCGGAACTCCATTAATAATGAACCCTGGAGTCCCTTGCATTCCAAATTTTGCGGCCTCTTCCATATCGTCCTTAATTCTCTTTTCCAACTCAGAAGATTTGAGGTCTTTAGCTAGCTTAGACATATTTGCTCCAAGTTTCTTACTTAAAGACTTAAGAAACTTATCTCCATTTTTTAGCTGCCTTTGATTCTTGAATATTTCATCATGAAGTTTTACGGCCAACTTCTCATCTTGAATTCTTAAGGCCTCGTAGTATTTAGAAGCAATCATGGCATTAGGGTGAAAACTAAGAGGTAAATGCTTGTATACGAATTGTACCTTACCTTCATACTTCTTTAGAACTTGAGTTACCGTATTAAAACCTCTTGTACAAAATGGACATTCAAAATCACTATATTCAACTATAGTAATAGGCGCGCCTTTCTTTCCTCGAATAAGTTCATCTTTTCTTATTACCGGTTTTAAAGGGTTATTAAAGGCAGCTTCCAGTTGCTTTTGCTCTTCTAAGTTTCTTCTTTGTGCAAGTTCGGCCTGCCCTTTCTTGGCAGCATTTTGAAAGGCCGTAATAAACTTCTCAGGATTCTGTTCAATTAATTTAGTGATAATTTCAGGTTTATCATTTAACGTTCTAACTAAATTATCTTCAAAAGATTGATTAGAACTACATGAGGCCAGTAATGCCCCTGTCAGGGCCAAAAGTAAGTGTTTTGATTTCATATAATCTCCCGTGCTAGGTTTCTATTAAAGCACGAGAGTGAAAATTTCTGGTCGTCTTAATGTCAGTTTTGTGTCAACTTTGAGAGTGCTTAAACCTATAACCAATCCCTCTAACTGTCTCAATTAACTCATCACTTAACTTTTGTCTAATTTGAAGAACATGAGTATCAACAGTTCTAGTTGATGGATAATTTTCATACCCCCAAACCTTATTAAGAATCTCTTCTCTTGGGAATGCACGATTTGGACTCTCAGCAAGTAAAGTAAGAAAGTCAAATTCCATTTTTGTGAACTCTACTTCTTTACCATGCCACTTGATAACTCTTTGCCCTTTATCGATAGAGAGATCCCCTCTAACAATAACTTCATTTAATTCAACGACTTCACTAGGAGAATAATCTCTTAATTGAACTCTAATTCTTGCAACAAGCTCTCTAGGTTCAAAAGGTTTAGTCATATAATCATTTGCACCGGCCTCTAGTCCGATAACTTTATCAATCAAATCAGTTCTAGCAGTCAACATGATAACTGGTATTGAAATTCCGTCATTTCGTAATTCTTTTAAGAAGTCTACCCCTTGTCCATCAGGAAGCATCCAATCTAGAATAACGATCTCTTCTTCACCTGTTTTACTTCTCGCCTCTTCAAGAGATTGGGCCCATTTTACTTCATGGCCTTCATCTACAAGGTAACTATTTAGTGAAGATCCTAAACTGTCATCATCCTCTACTAATAATATTTTGCTCATAATTCACTATCTCCTCGAGTTACTTTAATTTTCTTTAAAATAAATTTGAAGGTCGTAGGGTTTTTAGAAAATTGAATTTCACTGCCCATTTCTTTGACAACCTGTTTTACAATATTAAGCCCAAGCCCTGTTCCTGAGCTCTTATTTCCTTTCGCAAACTCTTCAGACATGACACCCCAAGAATCAAATTGAACTTCCCCTTGATCAATAATTGAAAATTCAATGCTGTCTTTAATCTGCACGACCTTAAAAACAACTGGAGGCTTTCCGTGAAAGAAAGCATTATTTAATAAATTCTTTAAAAGAATTGAAACCCAGTATGAATCTAGCACAAATTCAAAATCCTCTTCAGGAAGTTCTAAAACTATATCGTCACCATGTAAGTCGATAAAAGGTAGCGCAATATCATATAAGAAATCGTTCATAGAACTAATCTTTTCAGGGTTCATATGAATGAGTTTCTTCCCTTTATTTGCCTTTAGATAATGTCGAGAAGTTTCAGTTAAGCGCTGCAACCTATAAACTTCTCCAGAAATACGTAAAAAAGTGTCCTGAACCTCAGGGTCCATCTTATCAAATCTCTTATTTAGTTTTTCAACTAACAGAAGCATACTAGTAATAGGTGTTCTAAATTCGTGTCCAAGAATTCTGAGAGCTAATCTTCTCTTTTCATCTTCATGCTTTTGATTCTTAATTCTAATTATCAGTAATCTAACGACGATGATACAGATGAATACAAGACCAAATAAAAAGATAACAGTCCCTTTATTTGCAATTGTTAAAATATGACCGACTCTATATTCCCAGCAAAGCTGACCATCTTTATAGAAACAATTTCTTCCAAATCTATAGTTATGTAAGAAATAAGGAGAATCTTTAAGGAAGCCTTCTAAATCTTCTCTTGCATAGAATCGATACTCTAGGATTGAAAAGAAAGATGGATACTTAATACGCGCAAGCAAATAGTCTTCTGTTAAGATAGTTCCTTGACCCGTTGAGATACGACGAAGTGTATCCGAATCCAGTTGCCCTAAAAAAGAAAACTTAGATCCTAAATCACCAATTGATTCATCAACAGAAGAGAGCTCTGTTATGTGAAAGAATTGTAAATGCTCAAGGGCCCAGCCTCTCGTTTTATTATAGTTCTTGTTTAAAAGAAATGCTAAATAGGCATAACTCTTTCCACTAGGATGAACATAAGGTGCATTTTTAAAAAACTGAGCTGGAAGCGAATCTAACTTTCCACATCTATACTCTTCCCAAATCCAAACCTTCTCAAAATTAACTCTGTTGATAAGAGTATTTAAACCTTTAAAACAATCATCACTTGAATAGTACTGAACACTCTTATCTGATCCAGGTTCAGGTAAAGTGTATATAGGATCAATAAGTTGAAACTGCTCTGGAGAATAGTACAGAGAATTAAAGTTAACTATTGTTTTAGGCGCAACTGACTTTTGAAAGCTAAGTTTAAGTTTCGTTATGTCTAAAATATCATCTGCCGTAGAAGTATAAGTTCCTTTCAAAAGTAAAGAAACGTAGCCTGTAGCAAATGCCATAGAAATAGCTGTAAAAATAAGTATTAAATACAGTTTCATGTATTCTTAGCACCTTTCGTGATTTCATGAACTTAAGTCATAACTCTATCATTTTTTACCTAAAATTCATCATCTTTTTTAAAAGATAATTGAAAAGAAACAATAAAGCCTATATAAGTTTAACTCACTGTAATTACAATTAAAAGGAACTCTATGCTAATTTTAGGTATCGATTTAGAAGGAATGAATGAAAACCTCGTTGAAAACGGAGTTAATTTAGCAGTAGATCGCGTTACTGAAATTGGAGCTGTCCTATGGGATACAAAGTATAATCAACCAATAAAAATTTATTCTGAACTAATCAATGAATCAGATCGGCTATCAATCTCAGAAGAGATCGAAGAGTTGACTGGCCTTAATGATGAGATCTTAAATAATTATGGACTAACAGGTGACGAAATAAGAATGGCCTTAGAAAGGCTTTCAATTTTCATGAAAAAGGCCGACTTCATCATGGCCCACAATGGACCTAATTACGATATCCCAATGCTAAGAGCTATGTTTGAGAGATATCGAGTACCATTTCCTGAAATGACTTGGATAGATTCTAAAACAGATATTGAATTCCCAAAAAGAATAATTGCAAACTCACTTTCAGCTCTTGAACATGCACATGGATTTATTAATCCTTTTCCTCACAGGGCCGTTACTGATGTTCTAGCGATGTTTAAAGTTGCAGCTAACTATGACTTTGATAGAATTGCGGCACTGGCCTCTTCACCGAAGGTTAAAATCATAGCAGAGCTGACTGCTCCAAACTGGAAGAATCAAAGAGATGTTGACGACTTTAATAAAGTGAAAAGTAAAGTTTCAAGAGCAAAGTTTTCATGGAACCCTGGCAACAAGACTTGGACAAAGATTGTACATAGAATTCTAATTGAAGAAGGCAAGCTCAATTATGATTTCGACTGGCACTTAGACTAGAATGCGATACTGCCCAGTCAGAGAACTTCCAGCTTACGCTTTTCGACCTGGGCAACACACCCATCCAAATAAGGAGGGTGGTCACTCCTTTGGAAATTCCGAAGTCCACTCAAGTGCACTCTCTATTGAAAATCCTGACTTTCTCTATGCCATCGATTTATTTAATCATGATTACTACTGGGAAGCACATGTCTACCTTGAGGCCATTTGGAACTTTCATAAAAGAGTGGGCCCTGAAGCAATTTTCTGCAAGGCCCTAATTAAGATTTGCGCTGCTGCATTAAAAGAAGAAATATCTGCTGATGATGAAAGCGCTAGGGGCCACTTTGAAAGAGCTATAGAGCTAGTTAATCAACTTGATGAATCTCCAATTAAAAACTTTAGTAAAGTTAAGATTTTAGACTTAATAAAGAAAAGACAGAACGCAACTAAAGAAGTGATCAAATTAGAAACAATCTCTTAATCTGAATTACGCATATGTTCAGCAAATTGGGAAAAACTCTTATAAAGATAATCATCTAATTCTGCTTGATAACTCATATCATCCATGGCCTTTCTCATACATAATAACCATTGATCACGCTCTAGAGGTGTTATTTTAAATGGAAAGTGTCTGCGTCTCATTTTTGGATGACCATATTTTTCAATATAAAGAGAAGGACCACCAAGCCAACCAGAAAGAAACATAAATAATTTTTTATTTGCTGAATCTAAACTTTGCCCATGAAGAGCTCTGCACTCGGCCGCTTCTTCTAACTCGTCCATATAAAAATAAAATTGGTCAACCAGCTTTTTTAGACCCTTTTCCTCTCCGATTAACAAGTACGGTGTAATGTCTTCAGGACTCAACTTCTTAGGGAGAATTTTAGATAATATCGCTTTAACTTTTGTTAACATAGATCATAACTACCATAAGGGTATTTATTTCGCTATAATTTGTTATGCAATTTTTAATAATCATCACAATTATCTCATTTTTTCTCTTCCTATTTTTAAAGAGAAGAAAAGCAAATTTACAAAGAGTACAGAAGCAGAGTTATGAAAAATTGCTACCTGAAAACTCAACCCATGAATTCCTAAGCTTCGACCAAGATGAAGTTTTAAGTAACGTCAAACATAATGCTAAAACTGTCTATTTCGTACATGGTACATTTGTAGGAAGTGACCCAATCGACCTTATCTCTTTACTAGAAAATGCTTTTCCAAATCTAAGTTCAACTATTATTCCAAAAATTAGGCAGCAAACTAAAAGTGGCCAAGACTTCTTAATAAGAGATTTTGGAAATTTTCACAAGCAAACAATAGAAAAAGTAAAAGGACACTTTAACGAGTCCACTAAATTTATTAATTATACATGGTCTTCAAGTAACCATCATTATGCTCGTGTAAAAGGGGCCCTTGAATTATTATTAGATATTCTTAGAAATTGTGACAAAGACAGTAAAGTTTTGCTCTATGGTCATTCCCATGCGGGGCAGCTTTTTTCACTCATAACGCTTATTCTTAATGATGAATTAATTCGTAAACAAATCATTACGGCAATGGAACTAGAGCAAGATCAAAGAAGAGTTTTATTTGAAGCTATCTCTTTAGCAAAGCATTTGAAGTTTGATTTTGTAACACTAGGTACTCCCATCAGATATCCTTGGAAACTATCTAAAAATATGAATTTACTACATGTGATTAACCATAGGGGTCCTATTGCACAGGGAGGAACTGTATCTAGTTCAATGACAACGAAAAATGGTGACTATATTCAGCAGTGGGCGGTTGAAGGAAGTGATATATTAAGTCCTGTGAGTAAAGAGAGAAAGATCAATAGTGAGTTAGACTTGATACTTGATATGGGACCTAGTATTGAAACCCTAAGAAGAAATATTAAATTTAGAAAGCGTCTTCATGATAATGGACATCATCTTCTAGTCGACTTCAAAGATGACTCCAAACTTCCGAATGCTCTTCTAACTCTCTTTGGCCACGCTTCCTATACTAAAGAAGCAAAGTTTAAATGGATTGTAGAGAAGTCTATTCATTATTTTAACTAGTCATTTGCTTGTAGAAGATCAGCTTCTACTTCAATTGGACCACATTTAAAACAAGCTCCACCATCAATAACACCAAATACAACGTCTCCTTCTTCTAGGTAAATAAACTCATCAATCTCGTCATCAAAGTTTTCTGAAACACAATCATCATATAAATTTAAAAGTTCTCCAGATAGAATAAACTGATTACCAACACTGCTTGCATCATCAACAGAGTTTCCGCGATAACAAAACTTTCTCTCACCTAGTACTAATGAATACCATCCCTGGCCAGCGTCTCCAGACACAACGTCAATCTCTTCAGGTATCTCATAAAATCTTCCATATTCCACGAGGGCCTGGAAATTATTAAATGAGTCTGGAGAATAAGTTCTTGAAGACTGAATCTTCATATCACCTTCATAAACGACATCAGACTCTGTTTCATTTGAAAAAGTATTAAAACCAAATGCGGCTACAGAAAGTAGTAAGGCCAATTGAATAAATTTCATAAACTCTCCCTTTTTGTGAGAACTTCGATCTAGAAGATCTCTTAGCTTTACTATAATAGGAAAACTAAATTTTTCAGTGAGGTGGAATTCATGTAAATGTTAAGTTTATGTAAATTATTGAAGATGTTTACGACCTCAGAACAAGGTCGTAAACTATTGTTTTTGTTAGTTTCTTTCGTTTCTTAGCATTCTAAATGCATCAACTCTACCAGCAACTGAGTACTGACCAAGTGAACGATTTCTCACTGTCGAGTCCATTAATTGAGATTTTGCCTCATCAATAGTTAACCCTGGCTCGTTAGCAAGTAAAAGACCTAGTACACCTGATACAAAAGGAGTCGCCATAGATGTTCCAGACATCTTCTGGTATCTACCATTCGTAACTGTCGATAAAATATTTGAACCTGGTGCAAATACATGTACAGAAGTTTTTCCGTAATTAGAGAAGCTTGATCTATTACCCTTACCGTCCATTGCTCCAACTGTGATAATTCCGTCTACTTTGTAAGCAGCAGGATAAGTTGGTCTTGCATCGTTATCATTTCTCTCGTTACCAGCAGCTGCAACAAACATAGTCCCAGCATCATAAGCAGCTTTGATTGCTTCCTTAAGCGCTTCCGATCTTTCTCCACCACCCCAAGAATTTGAAGTTATATGTGCACCATTTTTTACAGCATATTCAATCGCTTTAATTGCACCAATAGTTTCACCAGAACCTTTGTCTGTTAAAAACTTAATACCCATTAGCTTAACGTCTGCCATAACTCCTCTCACACCTTTATTATTGTGAGAAGCTCCAATTACACCTGAACAGTGTGTCCCATGACCGTGACCATCTAAAGGATCTGCGTCGTTATTTGCGAAATCATAACCATAAACATCGTCAATATAACCATTTCCGTCGTCATCAACACCTGCTTCACCATTTAGTTCAGCATCATTAACCCAAAGATTATCTTTTAAGTCTGCATGTCTATAATCAATTCCTGTATCAATAACAGCAACGATTATATCTTTACTACCCTTTGTGATATTCCAAGCATTCTCAGCATTAACGTCTTCACCGGCCTTACCAGAAGAAAACCAACCACCAGAATTTGTTCCTGTATTTTTTAATCCCCATTGTTGTGAATAGCTTGGATCAGAAATAGTTTCAGACTTTTGCGCTGGATCAACAGTGATAATCCAGTTTGGTTCGATATACTCAACATCTGGGTGGTTTTCAAGAGACTTAACACTCTTGTTAGAAATATTTGCGCCTTTTAATGTTGCAAACTCACCAAAAGAAAAGTTCATTCTCTTAAATTCACCTAAAGCATTAAATGCCTTATTATCAAAGGACTTTGTCCCTTTTTTAAATTTTACAATGTATCCATTGAAGTCTGTTGCGGCTGCGCTAGCTGTAAACGCCAAAGCACATGATAGTATAATTTTTTTCATAACATCATCCTTGATTGTTAGTTTAATAAAATTTAGACATTTAACTGTTCCAAATTCAAATTCATCTGACAAGTTAAAAAAATGAATGTAAGATTTTGTATATTTAATTTGAGGAAACAAAATGTCAGAAAATAACGTTGAAAATACAAAAGAACCAAAAGAGAACGCATTTTTAAATATAGGTTTAAACGTAATCCTACCATCGGTGATACTAACAAAACTCAGTGGCGATCAGCACTTAGGTCAAGTCTATAGCTTAATTCTAGCGCTAAGTTTTCCTATCGGATATGGGCTATACGACTATATAAAAATGAAGAAATTCAACTTCTTCTCTGGTTTAGGACTTTTCTCAGTATTAATGACTGGTGGTATCGGATTATTTCAACTCGATAAAAGCTGGATGGTTGCAAAAGAAACTGGAATACCACTAATAATGGGATTGGCCGTTCTTTATAGTCAATTTACACAATATCCTCTAGTGAAACTATTTCTAGGTCAGATGATCGATATTGAATTAATTGATAAAACATTTAAAGAAAAGGGACATGACGGCCTATTTGAAAAGAACCTTAGAATTGCTTCTTTTCTACTGGCGTGTACTTTCTTTATTTCAGCGATCCTCAATTATGTTCTCGCAGTAAAAGTACTTGTAGGAGAACCTGGTAGTGAGGAGTTTAATCAGAGCTTAGGTAAAATGACCGCTTTGAGTTTTCCTGTAATATCTGTTCCGATGGTCATAATGGTTGGAGTCATCATTGCTTACCTAGTAATGACGATCAAAAAGAATACTGACCTAGAAATTGAATCTATAATTAAACAGTAGGAAATATGAAGTATAATAATTTAGGGAAAACTGAAATCTCAGTTAGTGAAATTTGCTTAGGAACTATGACTTTTGGCCAACAGAATACTGAGGCAGAATCTCATGAGATTTTAGATTATGCTCTTGATAATGAAGTAAACTTCTTTGACACAGCGGAAATGTACCCTATCCCACCAAACCCAAAGACAGTTCATCGAACTGAACAATATATTGGAAATTGGGATAAATTTAAAACTCAAAGAGATAAGATAATCATGGCAACAAAAGTTGTTGGCCCAGGTGAGTTCGTTAAACATATTAGAGGTGGTCCTAAGCTTAATAAGGAACATATTTTTCAAGCCGTTGAAGGTTCCTTAAAACGACTAGGCACTGACTACATAGACCTCTATCAAATACACTGGCCAGATAGAAGTACGAACTTCTTTGGCCAAAGAGAATACACTCACAACACTAGAGAGACGATGACTCCAATTGAAGAAATTCTTGGTGCTTTAAAAGAGTTGAAAGACCAAGGAAAGATCAGAGAGATAGGAGTTTCAAATGAAACCTCTTGGGGTGTAATGAAGTATTTACAGATTGCCAAAGAATTGAATTTGCCTTTAATCCAATCAATTCAAAATCCATATAACCTACTTAATAGAACTTTTGAGATTAACCTTTCAGAAATCTCCCACAGAGAGGATGTCGGACTACTTGCCTATTCACCACTAGGATTTGGTGTTTTAAGTGGCAAGTACTTAGATGGAAGCTCAACGCAAAATTCACGACTGAATATTTGGAAACACTACTCAAGGTACTCAAATGAACTTGCCCAATCTGCAACTCTTAAATATATGGAACTTGCTAAAGAAAACGGACTTAGTCCTACTCAGCTAGCATTGGCCTTTGTGAATACTCGGCCATTTCTAACCGCAAATATAATCGGCGCCACTTCAATTAAGCAATTAGAAGAAAATCTTACGAGTGCAACAATAGAGTTAAGTAACGAAGTACTTGAGAAAATCAATCAAATACATTCACAAAGCCCTAATCCTGCACCATAAAAGGGCTTTTTTTTCCCAACTAAAACGTTCAGGTTTTATTTTATATAAAGCTTCCGAAAGTTATATTAGAATAATTCAATAGATGCTAAAATAAGTTTATTGAATGCGTAACAAGGAACGTACACATGTCAATTGTAGAAAAATTCTTTAAGGCACCTTCACAAGTTGAAGAAACACAAACCCGAGTACCACTCGCTAAGTATTTTCATGATCTTGAAGGAGAAGCAGACTTTCCCTATGCACTTGCCTTATCGAGCTATGACAAACTTAAAGAAACAGCAACTAGCGAAGAAGAGTTATTTTACTTTCTAATGGAAGATTGTATTTTTACTTCTCTTTACGCAACTTTCTATGAAGAGTTGCTGGTAGCGGTGAAGAAGAACCCAACGGTTGCAATAGCTTTAATCAATAGATTTGCTGATGATTCTGATGAAAGAGAAAGAATGATCGCAGAGCAAACTCAATATCACTTAAGCTTTATCGAAAACAAAGGCCTATGTCCAGGTTGCCCATGCTGCGACAATCATCAGGATGTTGCTGAGTTGATCCAATTTTGGCAAAAAGGTGATATCGACTTTTTTACTAATCTCTATATTGGTATGCAGACGATTCAATTTTCTATGGAACATTTAATCTATGACGTAATTCCATCTGAACCTAACTCAATGGACCTTTTAGGACATAAGAGTATTCTTGAATTTAGACAATATATTTTCGATTACGCAGAAGAAAAGAACTTATAAAAAAAATGGCCTCTTTATGAGGCCTTTTTTTTATTGTCTCCAAATAGCAGATGCCCAAGTAAAACCTGAACCAAAAGCCGCACTGGCCACTAGCATTCCAGGTTTAAGCTTACCTGCTTTAATCGCATCATGCATACCAAGTGGTATAGTTGCAGCAGTTGTATTTCCATATTTTTGAATTGTATTGAAAATCTTCTCTTCAGGTATATTTAAAACTTCGGCAACTTTAGAGTTTATTCTTAGATTAGCTTGGTGAAATAGAAATAGATCCACATCCTCTATCTTTACACCTTGTTCGGCACAAGATTTCATCAGTGTTTCGGCCATTCTCTTTACAGCATGTACAAATACTGTCTTTCCATTCATTTGAGGAAAGTGAAGGTTTTCATCAATCATAGCTTGATTCATTCTATCAGGACCTAAAGCATTTCCAGGAGCAGCAACCCACAGCTCTTTAGCAAATGAACCATCTGCATGAAGATTACTAGTCATAATGTGAGAATCTTTGCTCTTATCGTCTACAGTCGTAGCACTCATCACTACAGCACCGGCACCATCTCCAAATAGAACTGACACAGCACGACCCCTAGGAGTCTTATCAAGACCTTTTGAATGAACCTCAGCGCCAACAACCAGTACATTCTTATGTGAACCAGAAGAAATAAATTTATCTGCTAAACTTAGTCCATATAGAAAGCCTGTGCATTGTTGTCTGATATCAAAAACTGAAATATCTGAAACACCTAGTTTCTCTTGCAAGAAGCATCCAGTTCCAGGAAAGTCATGATCTGGACTAAGTGTCGCAAAAACAATCATGTCAATATCTTCATTAGCTAATCCAGCATCAGCAATTGCTTGTTTACTAGCTTCAAGTGCCAAGTCCGAAGTTGAAGTATTCTCATCAACCCAGTGTCTTTGCTCAATTCCAGTTCTTTGAACAATCCACTCATCAGTTGTATCCATCATTTTTTCGAGATCGTGATTCGTATAAACTTTTGGAGGGACAAATGACCCTACACCACTTATTCTACTATGTATTTTCATACAATTCCTTTTGCTTTAAATTTGCGGTTCCTTATATGATAACAGGATGTAATGGATGCGCAATATAGGTAAAGTAAGAAAATAGTTATGTAAATTTCTTGGCCAAAACAGATTGATTTGTTATGATATTTAAAATAATTCCAAGGATGGAAAAAATGATGAACAAATTTATGTTTACCCTAGTGATCACTTTAGTATCTCTAAATAGCTGGTCGGCCCTTGAAGACTATACTTACTATCCTAAAAGTATAATCGACACCCTCAGAAGTAATGATCACTCAGAAATCAAAGAAGAGCTCTACACTATTCTTAGTTCTTACCATCAAAAAACAAGTAAGCGCGATATTATAAAATCTGATTGTACGGATTCTTCAAATTGTTATATTCAAAAAAAAGGTATCTCATACAAGCAAGCTAGAATAGAGCTATTTGGAAACTTACATATCGAAAGATCACCACTTGGAAGATATAGAGTTAAGGACCTTTACTGTGAGAAATATTATGGAAAAGAAAATGGTGTAAAACCAGGAAGCATTCCTAATAGTAGAGTCATGAATTGTGAACATACTTGGCCACAAAGTAGATTCAACCCGCAAATGAGTAAATTATTACAAAAAACTGATCTACACCACCTATACCCAGTAAGCAGTAGAGCAAATAGCTCAAGAAGTAATCATATATTTGCAGAAGTTAATGGTAATGCCGTAAATGATAATTGCAAAAGTTCCAAAAGAGGAATGGCATATGGTTCAAGCATAACGGCTTTCGAACCTCCTGCTAATCACAAAGGAAATGTCGCCAGAGCATTATTTTACTTCTCAGTCAGATTCAAAATTCAAATTGATCCTTTGGAAGAGAGATATCTACGTCAATGGCATCAAGAAGACCCTGTTGATCAAGAAGAAATTGATCGTAATGATAAAATCTTTGCCTTTCAAAAAAATAGAAATCCATTCATAGATGAACCACTACTAGTGACTTATATAAATGATTTTTAGAATTATACTACTATCAATCTTATTAATCGGGGTCTCATGTTCTCATAATGTTGAGAAGAAACAACGCCACTACTCTGATCAAACTAATAAAAGCTTTGAGGAAATTGAAAGAGATAATGCAATAAATCGCTATAAGCAACTAAGATGGGAAAACTGGAACAAGCAAAAGAAATCCAAGATAAAAACTATTAAGCCTAAAAAATATAGTCATCAAAAAAGAACAAAGAAGAAAGCGATTATCAAGGTTGATCCAAAAGAACAAATGATTGAGGTTGATCAAAACCTAAAGTTCTATTGTATGGAAAATAGAAAAGATAACCGCTTTAAAGATAGTGGGAGCTGTAGTACTCACACTAATAAAATTCTACAACAATGTGAAATTAAATTTTCATGGGAAGATAGAAATCTTCTCAAATGTGTTAAATCGAAGTTAAGGTAGAAATCTACTTTACTGCCTTAGCTTCATCTATTTCAAGTTCAGTTTCTATCTCTTCGACTTGATCTTTTGGGCAAACTTCTTTAGTGAACCACTTAGGTTTAGAAAGCAGAGTATCACCTTCTAAAATTTCTAATTCCATTCTTTGTTTTAAGCTCATATTCTCTCCTTGATATTGACACGGACTAATTACTTATCTTTGTTGAGCTCTCAATCTCTTGCGGATTTAACTCAATCAAAGTAATTTATAGGTTAACTAGTTAATCTTTTTAAGTCAATCGTGTCGAACTTATCTATACTATTAGTCTAACGAGATTTACTTAACAAAGTATTAATTTTACTTCAATTTGTTGTTAAACTCATTTTTAATGAAAGTATTTGTTAGAGAAATAACATGAAAAAAATCAATATCGTGACAACATTCAAGGCAAACTTTAGCGATGTTAAAGAGAACTTCAATGAAAAACTTTTCAAGTTTCTCTCTCCTAAGCTGATTCCAAATGAAATCATTAGATATGATGGAAACAATGTCGGTGACGAAATCCACATTCAACTGATCAATCAACTTTGGATAAGTGAAATTCTAGAAGTGAATGATTTAGAAAATGAGTTTAACTTTGTTGATATTGGAAAGAAGCTTCCTCCACCAATTAAGTCCTGGCACCACAAACACAGAATTGTGAAAGTAAATCAATATCAAGTCTCAATAATTGATGAAATATCATTTGATTGTGGAAACTTTATTTTAAATAATTGTATTTATCCATTCATGTACGCACAGTTCTACGCCAGAGTCCCACTCTACAAAAAGTTTTTTGAAAAGAAGTTATATGAATAATAGAAAGTTATGTTCTGATTGCCATAGAGTAATGAACGCTTGTATTTGTAAACTGGCAGCAAGCTTTAATAATACACTACCTGTGACAGTCTTGAGGCATCCCAGTGAAAGAAAGCAAGAAAAAGCAACTGCTGATTTATTAAGGCTTTCGTTAACTAATTGCAAAATTATTGATTCAGAAATATTTCTCCCTGAAGAGGTTCTAAGGCCAGAGCATAGAAATATACTTATTTATCCTAGCGAAAATTCTACTGCTCTCACAAATAAGATAACCACTCACTCTAATTCGAAAATCCACATTATTCTGATCGACGGAACATGGAAGAAGGCCTACAAAATCTTTATGAGTAATAATTTTCTACATAATCTAGAGACTCTTTCATTAAATGTAGAAAAAGAGTCCATCTATAAAAGTATTAGAAAGCAAAAAGATAATGGACTGAGCACTTTTGAAGCGGCAGCTGAGGTGCTCAACTTATTAGAGAACAACTTCCCCTTGGAAGATTTTGATAAGGCCCTAGAAGGCTTTCTAGCGCAGTTAAAGTCCTTTAGAAATTAGAGCTCTATTCCCTTTATTTTATCTGTTATAGAAGCTTTTGATCTGCCGTCAGGACAATTCATTCCTTTGTACACGAAAGTTTTCCTATCATTAAAATAATTAAAAGATCTCGCTCCTTGATAAAGCCATTTATGGTTATACCAAATCGAAATTTTATACTTTCCTTCTTCGATAGATTCAATTTTATAAACTGGACCCTTCTGTTTTACGTAACTAGCATAATTTGTCGCTTGCTCACCAACGCATTGTCCGGCAGAGAACCTTCCTTTCGAATCACTTGAGTTACAGCTTACGAAAAAAATTGGAGACAAAAGAAAAATAAATTTCTTTGATAAGTTTGACATAATTACTCATTAGTTAATTTTTATATTCCAGAGTTTGGATAATAACTAAAACGGTAATTTGCTAAAGAATCTTAGGAGTATTTTTGTAAAAAAATGAATTCGGAACTATATTGGGTACTTAAAAAAAAGGCCCTAAATAAAATTCAGGGCCACAATACTTATGCTTTTTTCTTGTCTAATCTATAAGACTTACACCAACCACACGAAGCAACATATTTATTTGCCATCATTGAACAAGGTGCGTGACCAGACTCTTCTTTACTTGTTTTATAGAACTTACAGTTTCCACAAAATGAACCCGCTGTATATTTCTTATTCTTACTTTCAGTTGCTACAAGAATATAATCTAATCTCTTAGCTGCCTTATCTGCTATATCAGCAATTTTCTTTCCTGCTGGAGCTGCACCTGCAACACATGCTTTTGCAAAGGCCTCACCCATAAGTGGAACGAATGCCACTGCTGTTAAAGCTTTCTTGAAAAAATTTCTTCTATCAGTATTCATAATATCTCCTTTTAAATCGAGCCTATAATACCAGAGTAATCTTTTATAGTATATGAGCTTAGTCACTTTTTTACATTTTTAGTTTGACTCATCAAACAAATAAAGCAAGGCCTAAACTGATTCTTTATAATAGAATATTAATATGAAAATATTATCAATGCCCAAGCTATCCCCTCAGGCGCAGTGTCCATATCTAGAAAGTGAACACTCAAAACAGCAGTATTTCTTCGCCTCTGAAATTGATGCTGATGAAATGAATGAGTTATTAAATTCAGGCTGGAGAAAGTTTGGTGCATACTTATTTCGTCCTGCCTGTGAAGCTTGTAAAAAGTGTACGCCCACAAGAATTGATATTACAAACTTTACTCTCAATAAGAAGCAAAGAAAGCTAATGAAAAAAAAGGAGTTCTTTCAGATAAAGAGAAGTTCTCTGTACTATGATCCAATTTTTTATTCTATTTTTAAAAATCATTCAAAGGAGAGGTTTTCACAAACTGAAGAAGAAATTGGAACAGAAGATGGTTTTATTGAAACTTTCTTTTTTAATACTTCAACTAGTGAAATCATTACTTATGAAATGGATAATACCATTATCGCATGGGGAATAATTGATATTGCAAGCGAATCTATTAGTAGTGTGTACTTTGCTTTTGACCCCAGTTTTTCTAAGTATTCTCTAGGTAAATTATCTATTCTCATTGAGATTGAAATTGCTCAAACTCTTGGCTTAAAAAGTTATCACTTAGGCTACTACGTCGAAGGTAACTCGGCCATGAGTTATAAAATCAACTACGCTTCAGTTGAGCAGATGGATTGGAAAAATAATGAGTGGACTCAACTACTAAATTAAATCTTTTAAATGCTTATCTAAATCTTCAATTGTTTTAATGCTACTTACATTCGCATGAGTCGTAAAAGAATCACTTCTCTCGTTTAAGAGAAAGAGCTTTTGATTAAGTTTTAATTTAGATGAAATTTCCGCTACTTTACTATTCATAGCGACAGAAGAAAAATTCTTTTGATCCCCTTGACCAACAACGATTAAATCTGCTCCCAATGTATTAGAGGCCTCAAGTAATGAGGAGTCTAATTGACTTTCACCGAGGTAGAAGAAATTAATATTGTAGTGTGAACACAATAGCGCACTTAACATAGAACTTAGATGACTATCATTTTCACCAGTAGAAGCAATTGCTATAGTAATAGGGTTCTTAGACTTTTGCTCGTAACTTTTGAATACAATATGACCTATATGAAATTTAATAATTGAAAGCAAAGAGCTTTTTTGTGCCGGAGATATACTTTTATTTTCGAATCCTTCATTAAGTCTATCAAGCAATGGTGAAAGAATTTTCAAAGAAAAGTCTCTTGCTGAAAGAGTAATCTTCAGCTTGCCTATTTCATGTGAAAGTATGTCTAGCTTAAAGTGCTCTAAAGCAATAAAGAGATTTTCTAAAGACTCTTTGGCCTTAAGTGGACTTTGATCTAATGAAAGAGGTTGTGAGCTTGAAAAGTTCTTGCGACCTAACTTTCTTAAAAGTTCCTGAAGTTCACTTTTTGGCTTATTAGCAATTGCTCCAATTGAATTACCAAGAGTGCAAAGCTCAGATAAAAGTTGAAGCTTTTCAATATCCTCATCACTATATAACCTTCTACCGGTCTCACTTCTATTAGGAACAATTGCCTGATAACGCTTTTCCCAAGCTCTTAGAGTGTGAGTACCTACTCCCGATAAGTTAGATGCTATTTGAATATTGTACTTGCTCATTTTTGAATCCTTGTTAACCCTACAATACTAAATTCAAGAAAAAAGACAATAGACGCAAAGAAGCAAAGTATATACAAACAATATACAAAAAATGAATAAAAACTTAAGATACAAGTACTTAGACAAGGTATAGGCATGCAGGCTAAAGAAAAAATAACAAACTCTTAACAAACTAGCGCATTACAATATTAGAGTTCGAAATGTAATATTTACTCTAGCTCCTACATCTTTGGACGTCTTAGAGAGTTCGTGCTTCCAAAACTTTTGCAGCGGGGAGCCCATCATCAGCAAACTACTATCATTTAGCTCTATTTTTATTCTTTGTTTACTCTCATTATTCTTAACTTGAAAAGTACGAGTAGCACCAAAGCTCACTGAAAAAATATCGATCTCATCACCTAGATTCTTTTCATTATCACTATGCCATGCAGAGTAGTCGGATCCATTTCGATAGAGATTAATCAGAGCACCATTAAACTTCACGTTAAAATCATCTTCAATTTTTGATTTTATTTTCATGAGTACATCGGTCCAATCATTATGTGCTAAATCAATTCCAGAATAGCGATAATAGACACCAGGGTCACCATACCATGCTTGAAGCCGAGGAGTTGGAACAGTTTTTCCAAATATTCTTATATGCTCTTGCTTCCAATTTATTGAACTAAAAAGCTCTTCAAAAAATGATTCTTTAAAGTAATGCTCGTAATAAAAAAGAGAGCCTTCTTGATCAAGTAACTGCATTTCTACCTTAATGGATATGAATAGTGCAGGCCTTTATTAATTGAAAGTTCATTAAGCCCACGGACCAAATTAACAGGACTTGTCTTTCCTAGATTACGTTCAAAAACTTCCCCGTAATTACCTAATTCATTAATTATGTCATAGGCCCAACTTTCCCCTACTTTTAAAGCGGCTCCATTTCCTATTTCAGCTCCTAAAAATCTCCTAACCCCAGGGTTCGAAGATTTCAACATTGAGCTAACATTAGTAGAGTTTATTCCCATTTCTTCTGCATAAATTAGCCCATGAATCACCCAAGTCAACAGATGATATAGTTCAACATTCTTCTCCATTACCGCTGGTGCAAGAGGCTCTTTGGAAATATTCTCTTTTAAGACTATATACTCTTTACTCCCTCCAAGGCTTGCTCTTTGTGCAATGAGTGCGGAGATGTCAGCACTCATTGCTCTACATCTATTTTTCATAAATCCATTTACAACCTCATCCCGGCTTGTAAAGGTAATCAACTTGAAACCGATGCCAGTTTTTCTCTTGTAATCGATAAGATTCAATTCACTAGTAGTATTTTTTTGAACACAAATTTTTGCATTTCGAAGATTCGCAACAGTCTTTACACCAGAACTCTTCTTTACCAAAAAGCCTTGACCATCAAAGAAGACCACAGGAGCAAATAAGATTTTCTCCGTAATTGATCGTGAGAGATTTAGAGTTGTATTTCGACTTAGTATATCTATACGACCAGAACGAAGGGCCTTGAATCTATCCGAAGTATTTAAAGGAATGTATTTAACCTTCTTAGAGTCTGAAAAGATACTAATTGCAACAGACTTACAGACATCTACATCTATTCCACTCCAATTTCCAGTTGAATCAGGAGATGAAAATCCAATAATTCCTTCACTTACACCGCACAAGAGAAATCCACGCTCCCTAATTTCTGCTAAATTTCCTGCTTGAGAAATAAGCGAGTAAAAGAATAAGATAAGGCCAAATATTTGCTTCATAAAAACTCCAGAAATGATCAATTTGTATAGTGTAGCAAAGTTTTAGTTAGAATTAAATAAAACCAATAGTTCTATTTTCCGAAGTATTAATAATAAAGCTGAGGAAAGAAAATTAAAAAAATAATTACTTTTTTTACATTCAATAATGGTTCAACACAGAACGAAGAAGAGACTACAACAGCTCTTGTTCAAGAAAGTATCTTATTAATCTTTCTAGCAATAATCAATTTACTATTTTGCAATGATCAAGTTCTTGTAAGCTTTCATTTAAAGACAATAGTCATCTGCACTCTTGCACCATTTGCTCACAAGTTTATTAGAAATAGCAAAGTAAGCTTAAACTTAATTATTCTCTTCTTTATTCTACATGTAACCTATCTAGTATCGAAAACCAACGGAATCAACTCTCCATACATTTTCTGGTATATTGCACCTGTACTTTATAGCTCACTATTCTTTAAGGCCCGAGCAGTAGGAATATGGGCATTGATTGTTATTACAACATTTATCTACTTTATCTACCAAGACCTATTGGGGAAAAATATCATTTCAATAACAAATCAGGAAAGTATTATTGATTCCTACAAGCTATCTTTTATAAACTTGTTTACGTTCGCAACATGTAGTTTACTTTTTAATTCAAGAAGAACCTATAAAAGGTTGGATGAGCTTCACTTTGGGAAAACCAAAATTGGGTCATTAATACAAATACTTTCTCACGATATCATTAATCCTCTAAACCTAATCATAGGTTTTACACAGCTAATAAAAGAAGAAAGTAAGGACCCAGAACTGCCAGATGCCGTCCTCAGGGCATCTAGTCAAATTCAACAAATAATAGATCATGTAAAAGAGATGCAGGCACTTGAATCAGGAAAGAAAATACTCAGCCTAAGTCCTATCGATCTTTCAATAGCAATTGAAGAGGTCCTTTTTGTATTTAAAGAAAAAGCGAAGCAAAAAGGAGTCTCAATAATTGTAAAAAATGAAGTCGACTCTCAAGTGAAAATTTTAGCCGAACCAGTTAGCTTCTCTCATCAGGTACTAAATAACCTTGTTTCAAATGCCATTAAATTTACTCCTGAATACGGAGAAATTGTAATTCATTGTTACAAAAAAAGTAGAAAAGTTCATATAAATATTCAAGACACAGGAGTAGGAATTCCTCTAAAGCTTATACCTAACCTATTTAGATTTGATATTGTAACCCATAGAGCTGGAACACAAGGTGAAGCAGGAACTGGATTTGGACTACCACTTGTTAAAAAGTATATCGAGCTCTATAGAGGTGAAATTCATGTTGAAAGTTTAGAAAAGAGTGACTCTAATGACATACATGGAACTAATTTTCACATTATTCTCAATTGTGCATAATTAACTAACAGCAATCTTCTTTGTGTGAATGGTTTTCTTCAAAAGAATGAACTCGCCTTTTAATTTCGGCCTTAAATTTCAACTCATGAAATTTTACAGTTTTGCCATGCAATTTCTTACGATCAAAAGTATGATACTTATTATTCATCTCTTTTATGGCCTCTATCACACTATCTGAACTGCCCTCTACCCACATAATGCCATCTGTTCCTAAGTAACTCTGATAATTAGGAGTATTCAAACAAATTAGAGGTCTACCACAAGATAGCCCTTTTAAAGCATGTTCTGGGAATGCTCGTTTAGAAAGATCAATAACGGCCTTAGAGTGGGCCAAAAATGGAGCGAGCTCACCAGAACATCTATCTCCAAAGAAACGAGGATCTTCTTCGTTAAGCTTCATACTAGCTAAGTGTGTATCATCGCCGAAGAATTTATAACTTAAATTATACTCATCTAAGAAAAGAGAGATTCCTATGGCCGTTTCAACCTGTAGATCTTGAGCGTTTATGGCATAGTAATCTAGTTTTTCACCTTTGATCGGTAGCAGTGGATAATCTTCACTTCTAAAAGGAGGCTCAATAACTCGCACAGTGCCACTAAAGAAACTTTTAACATTCTTTTCCATCTCTTCATTTGTGACCCAAATTTCATCACTTTGACAAAGAGAGTTTAGAGTCCATTTCTTCAAATAGCTGCCAAATAGCTTTTCTCGTAGAGATTTCTTTTCTCTATTGAGATAATGAAAATCATATAAGTAAGTTATTAGCTTAGTATCCTTACACTTTCTAATTCCTTGCCCCATACCATTAGAGATATTAATGATAATATCAACCGAGCAAGGAATAAATAAGTTTGTAGCTGCATTAGGAATGAGAAAAGAATTTTTACAAAGAGATTCTCTATCTTTTATTTTGTGAGACAAGTAACTTGAATGAACTTTTCGTAGTTCAATTGTTCCAAGCATGGCCTTCTCTTTGTGAACAAGAGTGTAAATCTCAGCGTCCTCATAGGCCATAGCAACAGTTTCAACTATTTCAGTATAATGATCTCGAATCAATAAATCGTCACAGCTAATCGCAATTTTCATTTACTACCTAGAGTGTTTTAAAGTACTCAGTTGTTCTTCTAATACCTTCTTCAAAAGAAACCTTTGGACTATAGTCAGAAACGCTCTGAAGTTTAGTTAAATCAGGTCTTCTTCTTTTAGGGTCATCCTTAGGAAGGTCTAAGTGAATGATCTTAGAGCTACTTCCTAGTGCTTTAATTATAAATTGAGCAGCTTCTAAAATAGTGTACTCATCCGGATTTCCACAATTGAAAGGAGTCGGATCATCAGAGAACATTACATTATGAATAGCATCTACAAGGTCGGTCACATAGCAAAAAGACCTTGTCTGACTTCCATCTCCATAAACAGTAATATCTTCATTTTTCATGGCCTGATTTATAAAGTTAGGAATAACTCTTCCATCATTAGGTCTCATTCTTGGACCATAAGTATTAAAGATACGAATAATTCTTGTATCAAGTCCAAACTTCTTATGAAAACTCATAGTCATTGCTTCAGCAAATCTCTTCGATTCATCATAACAAGCTCTTGGTCCTAATGTATTCACATGACCTACATAGTCTTCCGTCTGCGGATGTACTTCAGGGTCTCCATAAACCTCACTAGTAGAAGCCTCAAGAAAACGGGCTCCTTTTTCAAGAGAAAGCTCTAAAAGCTTAAGCGTCCCCTCACTATTTACCCTCATAATCTCCATTGGAATCAATCCAAAATCAATTGGAGAAGCAGGAGAGGCAAGAGAGAAAACATAATCGATACTCACTCCAGAAAAGTCAGGAAGAGACTCATATATATTACATTCATGAAAAGAGAACTTTTCATACTTATTCAATATTTCAACATTGGATTTACTTCCAGTTATGAAGTTATCTAATCCAATAACAGTTGCACCAAGGTTTAGGTAAAACTCGCATAAAGTAGATGGAACAAAACCAGCTGCTCCAGCAACTAAGATTGTTTTTCCTTCTAAAGTTTCAGGTAACTGAATTTTTTTACTCATTTAAACTCCAAAAAATAACCTAGTAATGACGCAACTGTATCACAGTTGAACCAATAAGTAATAGTAAACCACCGAAAATTTGATAGACCGATAAGGATTGAGACAGAAAAATCCAGTTCACTAGAACAGCGCACAATGGAAAGAACATTTCGCAAATTGCACATAGTCGAGCTGAAATGATTTTTAGCCCCTTATAGTAGAAGAACATTCCTAAAATACCAGATAGAAAGACCATTAAGAGAACTTTTCCCCACACTGCCCCATCTAGGTCTAAATTCATCTGACCAGTAAAAAGGATTGGTAGCAAACACACCAGACCCATCGTAAATCTTCCGGCCATAATCTCTTTTTCTTCAAGCCCAGAAAGTGATAATTTCTTTCCAAAAACAGTAGAACTTCCCCAACTAACCACGGCAACGAGGGCCAAGAGATAACCAACTAAACTATCTTGAGAAAATAAATCACTACCCATATCTATCTTATCTAGCCCCATAGAAATATCTTCAAAAGAAATAAGACCCGCACCTATTAAACATAGGAACCCCCATTTGAAGAAGCTAGAATTCAAGCGCTCGTGTAAAATAAATCGGGCCAGTATAATGGCCACGATTGGCTGAAATTTTTGTAATAAAATTACGAGACTAGGGTTAATCAAACCAAAAGCACGTGTAAAGGCAAGTGTTCCTATGGCCGAGCCAAGTCCACCAATAATAAGAAAGTAAAAAACGTGTGCAACTTTAGCCTGCCAAAACTTTCTAACATTTTTAAAGAGTATAGGTAGAAAAATGACAGTTAAAATGAGGTGTTCAGTGAATACTATTCTTTCTGCACTAATTCCC
This sequence comes from Halobacteriovorax sp. HLS, assembly GCF_004006665.1. Lineage (NCBI taxonomy): Bacteria > Pseudomonadati > Bdellovibrionota > Bacteriovoracia > Bacteriovoracales > Halobacteriovoraceae > Halobacteriovorax > Halobacteriovorax sp. HLS. The sequence goes on along the minus strand of NZ_QOCL01000003.1, from coordinate 38,272 downwards.
TGTCCAAGTAAAGGGTACCTGACTAGTGTATCTAGGGCCCAAAGAATACAGGCCAGAAGAATATAGAACACTCCACTCATCTAATTAACCTCTATTGTCTTCAATAAATTTATCAAAAACTTCTCTTGCTCTTTGTGATGCCTTGGCCTTTTTAAGTTTCTTTCTGCCCTTTCTAAAACGTCTCTCTTCTTTAGTTAACTCAACGCTAGGTAGAAGACCAAAATTTATATTTGATGGGCTTGGCTTAGAAATCGTCATAACATAGTTAACGAGGGCACCAATTCCTGTTTCTAAAGGCCACTGAACAGCATCCATACCTTTTAGCTTTCTCAGGATTTGCCATGCAACGTAAAGTCCCATTGAAGCACTTTCGGTATATCCTTCAACTCCAGTAATTTGCCCAGCAAAGTGAATTGTTGGAAACTGTTTTGAACTAAAGTCAAAATTTAATAAATTTCTAGAGTTTAAGAAACTATTTCTATGTACTGAACCAAGATGAATAAAGCTTGCATCTTGAAAACCAGGAATCTTTCTAAAAACTCTAACCTGTTCCTTGTAAGTCAATCGTGTTTGAAAACCAACTAAGTTAAAAGCACTTCCCAGTAAGTTCTCTTTTCTAAGTTGTACACAAGCATATGGAAGAGTTCCGTCTTTCATTTCTAAACCAATTGGCTTCATGCAAGAAAAGCGTGCTGTCTCTACACCTCTTTCGGCCATTATATCAACAGGCAGACAACTTTCAAAAAATTTATAATCTTCAAAGTTCTGAGCTGGGACCTTTATAGCGTCAACTAACTCAGCAATAAATTCCTCATATTCTTCTTTATTCATAGGAGCATTTAGGTAGTCAGCTTCAACACCTTCTTCCTCAGACACATTCTTGTGACGATCTTTGTAATACAATTTACTATAATCAAGAGAGTCTGCATCAACTACTGGGGCAATCGCATCATAGAAATAGAAGTCTTCTTTAGATAAATCCTCAGTTATCCACTTCTCAAGCTTTTCAGTCGTAAGTGGTCCTGATGCAACAATAGTGTAATCACACTCAAATTTTTGTTGTAATTCAACTGGATTATCTGCTTCTAGTTCAATGACCTCGATTAGGGGGTGAGACTTCAGAGTATCCGTTAGCGCCTGTGAGAAAACTTCTCTATCTACCGCTAAAGCATCCCCAGCAGGAACTGCGTGCTCGTAACCCTTTTCAAGAATGAGAGAACCAAGACCTTTCATTTCATATTTAAGAAGGCCATGCCCTGAATCAGGAGACATACTTTTTAAAGAATTTGTACAAACTAACTCACCAAATGTTTTAATTTTTTGAGCAGGATTTAGTGCTATTGTCTTACACTCTGCAAGAACTACCTTTACACCGTTTTGGGCCAAAAACATTGCAGCATCACTGCCGGCCAGACCAGCACCAATCACTAGGACTTTTTTAGTCTCTAAATTCATTATTAACTCTTCTTATTTTTTAGTTTAAACTATGGTAAATATAAGCGAAGAATTTACCTTTTAGGATACGTACATGCAAATAAACATCCACCAAACACATCATACAATTGGCGATTTTGATGCCATTTTTACATACCTAAGCGAGTTATTTAGCAACAAAAACAATTGTGACAAGCTACATATTTTCCCAGAGCTATTTCTAACTGGATATCCGCTACAAGACCTTTGTTTGCAAAGGGCCTTTATAAACAATTATTTAGAGTTAATATCCAAAATCAACGCTCTGAGCCTAAAATCAGAAAACCAAATGACTTTGCTCTTTGGAGGTCTAGACTACAAATTTGATAATAAAGGTCTTCCTCTAAGCATCAAGAATGTTACTTATGAGCTCGTTTCTGGCCACGAAATGAGAGCGATCTACACTAAGAAACTACTGCCAAACTACGATATATTTGATGAACAAAAGTACTTCACTGCAGGCGAAGAAAGCTTCATTTACAATTATGGTGACAAGAGATTTGGTATTCTCATCTGTGAAGATATGTGGATGAGTAGTATGCACAAGGTTGATCCTGTAAAAGAACTTTATGAGCACGCCCAACAAAATGACATTGAATTAGATGCAATTTTGAACTTATCAGCTTCTCCATTTTATTTAGATAAAGATAAAACAAGATTGATAAGATCCAGCGAAATCTCTAAGTTATTTGGATGTCCATTTGTGTATGTAAATAGAGTTGGAGCTGAAGATGAGATACTTTTTGACGGATCGAGCTTCGTTGTAAATGGTTCAAGAGTTTCTCAAAGGGCAAAGTTTTATGAAAGTGATCTCATCGAGTACGAACTTGAAGACTTTGACGGACAAATAGATACCGAGACGGCCTTCAGTGATATGAAGAATTCCTGGGAGTCACTATTTAAACATTCGATTATAAAGGATGATATTGGAACACCTATTCTACCGGCCTTGACTGATGAAAACTGTGAAGAGATCCTACAATCGCTTAGGTTTGGAATTCAGGAATATGCAAGTAAGTCAGGATTTTCTAATTTTGATGTGGCCCTTTCCGGTGGAATCGATTCGGCGCTGGTACTTGCAATAATGAAGCTATCATTAGCCCCACAGCAGAACCTCGAAGCAATTTTTATGCCTGGATTCTTTTCGGCCTCAATAAGTTATGATCTTTCTTTTGAAATGTGCCAAAAGATTGGTGTAAAAATGTATACCTACCCTATTAAGTTCACTCACAGCTCTATACGAAATCAATTTCAAGACGTCTTCAATGTTCCTATGGATGGACTGGCCGATGAGAATATTCAAAGCCGACTAAGAGGGGCCTTACTCTACGCAAGGTCTAATCAAAGAAATTCTATGGTTTTGAATACATCTAATAAATCAGAAATTGCTGTGGGCTACTCTACTTTATATGGTGATAGCGTTGGTGCTATTAGCGTCTTGGGAGACCTTTACAAGAGCGAGGTCTTCGCTTTAGCTAATTATATCAACCGAAAATATAATGGAATTATCCCAGAAGGTATTATCACAAGACCCCCTTCAGCTGAACTTAGAGAAGATCAGCAAGATGATCACTCGCTACCTCCTTATGACGTACTCGATCCAATTCTTGATGGTCTGCTATCCTATCAACTTTCTCCTAAAGAGCTCTACTCTATGGGATTTGCAGAGGATGTAGTAAGTAAAGTTTACAGACTTTATACACGAAGTGAGTATAAACGAAGACAGTTCTGTCCAATACTTAAAATAAAAGCTAAAAGCTTTGGTATCGGTTATAGAATCCCAATTTGTAAAAGCGTTAAATAACTAGGAGTATACAATGGATTTTAAAGTACAAACATTTCTTAAACAATTAAAAGAGCTAGGAAAAGACATTGAAGATATCGTTAAAAATGACGAACTTAAAAATGTTCAAAAGCAAGTAAAGAGCTTTGTGAAAGGTGCTGAAAAAGATTTCAAGAAACTTGTTGATAAAGATGTTCCTAAGTTCGTAAAGAAGTTAGAGAAAGAAGTTAAATCTATAGAGAAAATGGTTGATAAAACAGTCCAACTAGAAATGAAAAAGGCCAAAAAGTTTGTTGACGATCAAATGAAAGAGCTTAATAAATTTCAGTCAGAAGTAGAGAAATTTGTAAAGAAGTCTTCAAAAACTTCAAAAAAGACTACGAAGAAAACTACAAAAAAGACGACTAAGAAAACAACGAAGAACACAAAGAAGAAAACTGCTAAAAAAGCTCCAGTTAAGAAGGCCACTTCTAAAAAAGCAACTAAGAAAGTTGCTCCAAAGAAAAAGCCTGTGATGAAAAAAACACAAGCAAAGAAAGCACCAGCTAAGAAAAAATAATACTCTAGGGTGATTTGTCATGAATCACCCTAAAGACTCTCCCTTAAGTACCGATAATAAGATATGAAAACTATACTTGTTGTCGACGACGAAAGCTCTATTCAATTTCTCTTTTCAAGAATGTTCAAAAAAGAAGTAGCTGCATCAACCTATAAACTGATTTACGCCGAAAATGGTCAAGAGGCCTTAGAGATACTGGATGATGAAGGTTGTGTAGATCTCATTATAAGTGATATTAATATGCCAGTCATGGATGGTTTTGAACTGCTTAAGAATGTAAAAGAAAAACACGTCGGTATTCCTGTATTCATGGCCTCTGCTTACTCTGATGAAGAAAGACAGGTCTTGGCCAAAGAACTGGGAGCACAGAAATATATAACAAAGCCTGTAAACTTCCCTACTTTAAAAGAAGATTTAATCATATTCTTTAGCTGATTCTAACTACTTTCTCTTACTCTCAATATAGTCTAAGAAATTTTGCCTAAGAATTGGCTTTTGGATGTAATCATTGAAACTTGAGTTCTTAATTTTATCAGCTTCCATATCCAGCGAAAATGCAGACAAGGCACATACAAATAGATCATCACGCTGAGGAAGTTCTCTAATGACTTCTAATACTTCAAAACCGTCCATTTCAGGCATTTGAATATCTAAAAAGAAAATATCTGCACTTGAATCTTTAAAGTACGCAATAGCTTCATCACAATTAGAAAAAAAGACAAACTCATCTTCTGATTTTTTCACATATAGCTTTAAAAGGTTAAGATTATCAACAGCATCATCTAATACAACTATTTTCATTAAGCACCTTTCTTTAATTCAAAACCAAGAGTAAAAACAGTACCCTTTCCTTCTTCACTATCAATTTCAATCGTTGCCTTATGCTTATCAACAATCTCTTTAACAATACTTAGTCCAATGCCTGTGCTCTTTTGCCCTTCAAGACCATAACGACCTGCTCCCGACATTCTAACAAATACATTATTTAGATACTTCTGAGGTATCCCAATACCAGAGTCTTGAATAGTGCAATATACAATTCCCTCTTCGCACCAAATGCGGGAAGAAATCTCACCTCCATCTTCTGTAAACTTGTAGGCATTAGAAAGTAAGTTTGAAAATATTCTTCTTAACATCGAATCATTACCATAAATAATGGCATGCTCAGATTTGTCTTCAATATTAAATGAAATCTTCTTCTTAACTGCACCCTTAAGTTGTTCAAAACTCTCTTCAACTATTTTCGCCAAATCTATCTCTTTTAAATCTAACTCATTCTTAAGTTGAACTTCACTTAAAGTCAGTAAGTCATCAACCATTCCAAGTAAACTATGGGCAGACTTATTCATAACTCTAATCATATCAGTAACATCAGAATCGAGATCATTATCTTCGATAAGAACATCTGAGTAGCCTATAATGCTATTAAGAGGTGCTCTAAGATCGTGAGAACATACGGCGAGAAATTGATCTTTAACATCATTTAGATTACTTAATTCTCGAATATATTGATTCATCATTTTTGTTTTATTGGTATTATCTAGGAGAATTTTTATCTTCGTAAAAACTTCTTCTTTTAAGAATGGCTTTGAAATGAAATCATTACCTCCACACTTATAGAAACCTAGAATTTCAGACTTCTCCTTTGTCGAAGAGGTAAAAACAATAGGCAGATCTTTTAACCCTAGCTCAATTCGAATCTTCTTAACGAGCTCAGTACCTGTCATTAAAGGCATTACAAAATCTGTAACGATTAAATCAACACTTTCTTTCTTTAAAAATTCATAACAATCAACGGCGGAGTTGAACCAATTCACAGAGGCGCCCTTGCTTTTAAGCAAATAAGTCAGAAACTTAGCAGTAGTATTATCATCTTCTACTATGGCAATACTTGAGCCGTTCCATATGAGATCAGGCTTTAAAATAGAATTGATCTTATATGAGATACCACCCTTATTATCAGTAACAATGAACTCATTTCCACCACATCTAAAGCTCTCAAGTCTAAGTTCAATTTCATCTAATTCTGCGGTAAAAACAATCGGCAGAATATTATCTAAATTATTATCTTTTTCATAAGAGCGAATTCTTTGAGAAAGCTTAAAGCCTTCATTAGATGCTTCAACAATAACAAGATCGATAACATCAGACTTGATAATAGAAAACACTTCATCGAAGTCATTCTTATCAACGACATCATAACCGACATAGGAAAGCTCTTCTTTAATCGTCTTTCTTAGTAATGTATTTTTATCTACTATTATTAGTTTCATATCCTAATTATTTTATCGTCATTCTATCCATGAAAACTAATTAAAGTTTTCCATAAATTAAATCTTAAGGAAAAATTTAAACAACAACGAATAAGAGATGGCAAAATAGATTCAGGTGAATTATGCAAATATTAATGGTTGACGATGATAGTAGTATTATAGATCTCTACTCTGTAGTTGTAGAGCCGTTATGTGTAAAAAACGGATTTCATGTGGCCTATTCCCCTAAAGAGGCCATAGAACTTATAGAAAAAATAGACTTTGATTTAATTATTTGTGATTTTGACATGCCTCCCACAGGAACGGGAGAAGAAGTATTCTACAACTGGAAAGAAAATAGCAAAGAAAACCAAAAGTTCATGTTCTTTACCAGTAGAACTTTAAGGGAATTAGCTTTTTATAAAGTAGAAGACAATCAATTCTACCTACAAAAACCAACCAATCTTAAAAAGTATCGAAACTATATTAACTCTGTAACAAAGACAGATCAGAGCACATACTTTCCAATTGCAATTTATCATTTCGCAAGATGGAAAAAGAGTAAATTCCCAATCTACATCAAAATAAATAATGATAAGTTCATCAAAGTATTCAACACTGAAGAAGAGTACGATTTAGACAGGCTTAATACTTACATTGAAAAAGGACAACGTTTTCTCTATATACAAACAAAAGATGAAAATAAATTCTTTGATAAGTACGATTATTCCACAATATTTGAAACCGAAGAATATTCCTATGATAGCTTAAAGCAAAATCATCACTTTCTTAATTCTCAAGTCTCTATGTTAGGCCTCACAAAGCAGACTCTTAAAACAGCTCAAAGTACTGCAGAAAAGATCATTCAAGACGTTGAATCTAAGACAACTCTATTTGATCTACTTCAAAAGGCCATTAATTCGAAGGACTTTACTTATGATCATAGCTATTTAATGGTTTGTATATGTTCATATGTCTGCGATCAAATGAGCTTGGATAAGAGTGTTCTTAAGAAGATATCGACTGCTGCTCTAATTCATGATGTACTTATACCAACAAATCGCCTGGCACTAATCCATGATTTGGAACCAAAAAAGATTGAGCAACTAGAGGCCAAAGACAGAGATGCCATTCTTTCGCACACAAGTTTAAGCGACACCCTCTCAAAGATGGATGATCTAACAAACGAAATTCAAAACCTTATCGAATTTCATCACTCTGGTATAGATGACTATAGTATTAGCAATCATAAGAAAGACTTAAGTCAACTTAATCAAAACCAATGTATTTTCCTGGCCTCTCACTTCGTAGCTTGTGAAATCTATAGACATGATTATGACTTACACAAGATCTCAGATATCTTAACGTTTTCTAAATACAAGTTTTCGAGCAAAAATTTCGATAAGATATGGCATACGATAGAATATGTATTCAAGCACAAGTTAAATTGAGGAGAAAATATGGCAGAGTTTACTGTTGAAATTGATCAAGACCTGGAAGATATTGTCCCGGGCTTCTTAGAGAATAGAAAAAAAGACATTGAACTTCTAAAACAATTCTCTAATGAAAAGAATCTTTCTGAGATCGAAAAGATAGGACACAAAGTAAGCGGTAGTTCAGGTGGATATGGTTTTCATGATCTTGGTCAAATTGCAAAAGAAATTGAAAAGTTGGCCATGGCCAATACTGAAACAGGAATAAATGAATTAATAGAAAAATTTGAAGACTACGTAAACAACGTAAAGATTAATTATGTAGATATGGATTAGGATTTGCTTAATATATCAAAGAGTATCTTGGTCGTAGATGATGATCAGGATATGCAAACATACATTAAGAAGATACTGAGTAACTTAGGTTATGAGATTTTACTATCAAATAATACTGAGGATGCTTTTGCTATGGTGCTAGATCATTGCCCTCATTTAATATTGTTAGATATTAACCTTGAAGATGATTATGGTTTTAGCTTACTTGAAAAAATGAAACAAGTTAATCTTATTGGAAAGATTAATGTCTATATGATTTCATCTCAAACAAATAAGCAATCAATCACACTTTCTAAAGAATATGGTGTTAATGGTTACCTTTTGAAGCCACTAAATAATCAGACTTTGATCAATACAGCAAAAGCAAGTGTTAAAGATCACTCCTTTACTCCTATTGATTTCAGTAATGAACAAGAAGATATTGAATTAGATATTCCGGGAGAGATTATCAAATTAAATGAGGTTTCATTTACATTTAGATCTAAAGTTAAATTTACGCAAAAAAGTAAAGTAGAAATAGAAAGTACTTTTCTAAAATCTTTATCCATAATGCCCGGGCATTTTACAATTTATCAACAATCTAGAGATATTATGCCAGGCCTGTACGACACAGTGATACAACTTCTTGGCCTACCAGAGAAGACCTTACAAAATATTAGAAAAGTCCAGAATAAGAAGGTTTAAATATGAGCAGAAGACTCCTCGTTCTAGATGACGATCCAGATATCAACACATATGTAAAGAAGATCTTAGTCAAAGAAGAATATCTCGTTGAGACGACCACCAATTTCAATGACTTCTTTGAATGTTTTAAAAAGAATAGGCCCGATATTTGTCTAGTAGATCTCAATCTTGGTGATGTAAATGGAGCTGGGTTTAATATTTTAAAGGCCATTAGAAATAAATATGGAGACGAAGTAAAAGTTATTATTATTTCTAGAAGATTTTCTGAAGAAGATATTCAACATGCCCTAACAAACGGTGCGAATGATTATATAACTAAACCCTTAGATGATGTACTTTTAAAGTCTAAAGTCAATTCGGCCTTTGGTGATATGTTCAAAGAGAGTTCAGCTCTTCCTTTCTACGCTGTCGCTGCATCTAGTAGAGACTCTTTTGTCAGGCTCCCTTTTAAAGTCATGTCACTACATGAGCAATTTATATTAATTCACTCTAGCCAATTCATTGCGAAAGGGAATTTGGTAAAGGCATATGGAAAGCTTGCTAAAAAGATTTCACCAGACAAAGATTTATCTTTAACAATTAGCGAGATTCAAAAGAATGTTGAACTCGATGGTTATAATATAAAACTAACCTTCAATCATGAAGACGAAGTTCTCATAAAGACAGTTAGAAAAATACTACTCAACATCATTTAACTTAGACGGGTCTCCTGCCATCTTTTCAATGACATTTTTAAATGTCTCTTTATCAAAAGGCTTATTCATAAAGTATGTATTTCTCTGATCAGCATCATAAAAATCTTTAAGATAGAGGTCATTGGAAGATATATAGATAATTGGAATCTCTAGTTTAAGCATAGATCGAATGAGTTCTCCAAGCTTAAAACCATTAATATAGTTTAAATTAACATCTATAATTAGAATGTCTGGACAATTTTCTCCGACGAATTCCATTGCTTTAAGTTCATTTTCAAAAGAATGACCATGACCTAAATTTCCAGACACAATAAAGCTATTAAGTAGTTTAACCATTTCCATTGAATCATCTATTACTAAAAAATCTAAATCCATATCATCCTCTATTTTTCTAAGAAGTTCTCTATCTTATATTTTTTCAAATAATGTCGTACATTGAAGCCATTATCGTCTCGAATCTCTTTTGAGATGCCTTTACTTTCAAATATTTTAAACATTTCTAAATTCTTTTTTATTGCTGCTAAAATAAGGTATGTTCTCCCTTTAACTCTTCTATTTATGGGAGCTCCTTTTTCAATAAGTAATTCAACCATTTTTACATTATTCTTTTGGATCGCAAAAAAAAGAGGCTCTCTTCCATCATTATCACGAGCATTTACCTTGGCCCCTTTATCAATTAGAAACTCTACGACTTCTAAGTTCTCTCTTAAAACAGCTAAATGTAGAGACGTATAACCACCCTTACACTTATCTTCTAAGTCCTCACCTTCATCTAAGGCAAGTTCAACTTCGATTTTCTTCTCCAACAAGACTGATATCATTAGCCTAGTGTACCCATCTAAAGTTCTAGACTTTGGTCCCTTTTTGGTTAAGTAAATAATATCATTCTTGTACTTTAATTCTTGAGGAGAACAGGTCTGAGTATTCTCGAGCTGAAGAATCTGATGAAAGTTGTCATCTTCTTCACTTTCACCACTAACTATCGTCAGCTCATCTTTTAGCTCGTTTTGTCCATCACCTTTAACTAAAGTTGACTCTTCTTTTATAGAGTCTGTTACTCCTTCAATTTTTGTAACAGTATTGTCTTCATCTTCACTATGACCTTTAACTAACTGAGAGTCCTCAGCGTCCTGCCCACTTCCTGCAACAAGAGTCGCTTCATCGGTCATATTTTGGGTAGTACTTTTAATCGTTGTGCTATTTTCTTGTTCAGTATTATCTTCACCTTGAGAGGCCAAGTATTGCGTCGCTTTTTCTAGCATAATACCTTTTTTAAATGGTTTCTTTAAACAATCAACAATACTAGTATTTTTTTGTAAAATATTTTCTTTATAGTCATCTGTTATGTAAGAGCTCATCAAAAGGACAGGTACATTTTTTACTTTCGAAACAACAGACTGACTTGTTTCGTTTGAACCAAGAATAATATCCAGAAATACAACACCTATATATTCACTCTTCAACGCCTCCACAGCTTCCATTGCATTTTTGGCAAAGAATAGCTTATGAGGTGATTTTTTAAACTCTACTTTAAATAGAGCGTGAATATCTAAGTCGTCATCGACAACGAGTATATTTCCCATTCTTGCTTATCGTAACTTCTTTTTCACAATTAAGATTATGAACACAATTTAATCATTTCTTAAGTAATAATTATATGTCGATAATTTCTTTACTCACGATAAGTTACTTATGAACTACTCTAAGAAAAAGCACGTTTTAGTTATAGATGACGATGCTGACTTCACAGTACTATTTAGTCGCCTACTTCAAAAACTTGTCCAATATAATATAGTCAAGGCCAAAGACGGAATGGAAGGAATTCTTAAGTCTCGCAACCAGAAGTTTGACTATATCTTCACTGATTTTCATATGCCTAAAGTTACTGGAGATGATTTCATCAACACAGTCAGAAGAAGTAATTATAATCAAGATACACCAATTATACTCATGAGTTCCTCAAATATAAAACTAGATGAAAAAGAGTATTCAAATATTTTCTTTCTTCAAAAACCGATTCAATTAACAAAATTAAAACTTGCCCTTAGCACATCAGACAAGGTGAAGCTAACTCCTAGAGAAAGTATCGATATTGATTTTATCAATAGCGTTGTTGGCCACTTTAAAGAAATTCTAATTAATGTTGGAAACTTCAAGGATATAACGAAGACAACGACCCAAAAGCTTGAATGTGAAACCAGCCAGCACTATGACTATTATGGTTGTATAATCATTCACTCTGAAAAGTTTAATGGAATCATAACTATTGCATTTCCGGCAGAAACATTTGAAGAATATATAATTGAGTATCTTGATAATACGACTATTCAAAGTGTTGAAGAAATATTTGAAGCATTCATTCAAACCTTAGTTACTAAGACTAAAAAGATGCTTATCGATGTCGGTGACCCAGTGCAAGAAATAAATAGCGTCTTTGGAGTTGGTCATACAGAATTACTAAGTTCACGAGAGTCTATCCTTGAGTTTTACAGTACTTTCGAAAGCAATAAAGGCCAATTCTATGTTCAAGTGAGTGTCTGGAACTAATCAATATAATGACTTATTGTACTATTTATGTCAGAATTGACCTCTTACGTGTTAATGAGAGGTTCTGTGAAAGCACTAGAAAGACGACTAGGATTAAGTTCAGTAGTAGCAATTAGTATTAGTGCCATGCTAGGTAGTGGTATTTTTGTGCTACCAAGTCTTGCTATTACGCAGACGGGACCATCTGTCTGGCTAGCTTACCTGCTCGCGTCAATATGTATTCTCCCTGCTTCAATGTCTAAATCAGAACTGGCTACGGCCATGCCAACTTCTGGCGGAACCTATGTTTATCTCGAAAGAACATTTGGACCCCTTGCTGGAACTGTTGCGGGGCTTGGACTTTGGCTATCACTATTACTAAAAGCGGCCTTTGCCTTAGTTGGCTTTGGTGCGTATTTGACAGTATTGGCCGACCTACCGCTACAGCCTACCGCTCTGACATTTTTAGTCATAATAACTATTTTAAATATCTTTGGAGTTGGAAAAGTTAGTAGCATTCTGATGGTTATAGTTGCTATTGCTATAAGTTCATTATTTGTTCTAGGTGGCGCAGGTTTAACACAACTAGACAGTAGCTATATGACTCCATTTCTAGATCATGGATTCACTGGGCTTATGTCTGCTACGGCACTTGTTTTTGTGTCATTTGCAGGTGTAACAAAGGTGGCCGCAATAGCCGAGGAAATAAAAAATCCTGAAAAGAATCTTCCAAGAGGAATACTCATTTCTCTTTTTCTAGTAACTGTTATTTACTGTTTTGTTACTTTTTCTATGGTGGGAAATGTTTCTAAATTAGACTTCGTAGGAAATTACAAACCTCTCTACACATTTGCTCAAAATGTTGGAGGAGAATCCTTTGCAATCTTTATCTCTGTAGTAGGTATTTTAACGATGATCTCCATGGCCAATGCAGGAATCCTCGCCTCTTCAAGATTTCCGTTTGCAATGGGTAGGGATAAACTTCTTCCAAGTGCAATTGGTAAACTTCATAAGAAATTCCTAACTCCTGTTTGGAGTATACTACTATCAAGCCTTGTTGTTGCTCTAACCATCCTTTATATGGATGTAACGAAGATTGCTAAATTAGCTTCTGGCTTTATGATTCTCATTTATGTTTTCGAGAATATTGCGGTTATCGTGCTAAGAGAAACGAGAGTACAGTGGTATAAACCGGAGTTTAAAAGCCCAATGTATCCTGTCTTACAAGTACTTGGTATCATCAGTGGACTTGGACTTCTCTTTGGAATGGGCTTCATCATTGTATCGGCAGTACTAGGTATTTCAATTCCAGGTGTTCTTCTGTTTATTTTTTACTCAAAAAATAGAACGACAAGAAGAGGTGTTTTAGGGATTCGTGGAAAGCGAACTGATATTGTTGTCGAAGAAGTTGAAAGTATGACCAGCTACAACTTTGATAGCTTGCAATTTAGTAAAGACGCCAGAGCTGTTGTTGCCATATTTGGGAATGAAAAAAGTCCTGAAACTTTAATAGAGATGGCAGCGGTTATGGCCGAAGGTGAAAACTTAGAAGTTGCCCACTTTACAGAAGTTCCTGAACAAACAGACCTTAAGGATCTTATTGAAGAACCTGGTCAGTTAAGATCTCTTCGTAGAAGAATTATTGCGATGTCCGTGGAGCAAAACCTCCCAATCACATTTGATCCAATTGTTAGTCACGACCTAGCTAGAAGTGTATTTGAAATAAGTCAAAGACTTCACTGTAAGTGGCTATTCAAAGAATGGGGTGGTAAAAAAAGAGGAACCTTCACTATTCATAACCCTGTAGGATGGCTTAGAAACCATCTTCAATCAAATCTAGCAATTTTTAGAGATGCAGGGGTTCGTTATATAAGAAAGGTCTTAGTCGTAATTGATGAAAATTGTGACTTCGAACTTGTTTTAGGATCTGCTGACCTTTACGCAGTTGCAAATAAAGCTGAACTTAGCTTAGTAAAGATTGTAGGACTGAATGTAACAAATGATGAAATAGCTAAAGAGCACGAAGATCTTGAAAAGCTGTGCGCAAATACTAGGTCTCGCTCTAAGTATCAAACATTACAAACTGACGATAAAGTTGAATCAATTATCCAATACTCAGCTGAATACGATCTACTTGTATTTGGAGCATCTGAACACTCATGGTGGAAAGATATCTTAGGAACAGATGATGATAAACTCATTGCGGCTGCTTCTTGTTCTGTTATTTCTGTTCAAAATGCCCAGAGAAACTCAGTTACGAAGTAGAGATTTCGGATTTAAATGGTCTCCACTTTCCTTGCCAAACATTTAAAGAGCCTTCTCTTAAGCTAGAGGTCTCTTTATGAATATCAAGCATACAATAAGTTAAGTGAGTTGAATCCTGATGAAGACCGGCATCAATAGAAGGAATCGGATTCCACGTACCAGTGTTAAAGTAATACTTCCCTTCAGGGAATCTTCTCCATTCCTGTAAATGTGTATGTCCCATTATTATAGTATGAAGTCCAAGGTCCTTTTTTAAAATGGCCTTAGCTTTTTTTTCGTAGCGTGGATAAATTGTAATTTGTTTTAGAATCTTTAAAGATGTTTGAAAATTTCTATTATCTTTCAAGTAGGTATCAAAATTAGTTTGAATCAAGTATTTGATAACAATAATGGACATCTTAAAAAAGAATCCAATATCATGCACTAGACACCATTTAATATAAGAGGCCATCGGTCGAACCTTATCTAAGTAAGGCCTCTCCTTTTTAAGTCTAGGTAAAACAGAGATACAAAATAAACTTCCCCAAGGTAGATTTAAAATCTTTTTTCCATTTGGACCCAATGTGTAATACTTCTTCTTTGGAACAGAATTGATGGCCTCAAAACGATGACCATGTTCAACATGAACACCATAGGTTTGTAACTCATGACAGAAGTTAACTTTTGAATCGACTCTTTGATTAAATAATTCTTGAGCACTTTCAAAGTCCATGGCCGCATCATGATTTCCAATAACATAACTAACTTTCTTATTAGGTGCATTTAGAAAGTTCTTTATGGCATCAAAGAATATTGGATGACCTTTAATAATAGACAATAGACTTGATATAGCGTGAACTGAGTCCACAATATGAGTAAAGACACCTTCAAAATCAATTTGAATTAGATTTAAAATATCACCATTGAGAACAAGATGAACTTCTTTAGTGTAGAACTCCTCAGTTGAGTAAAACTCACAAAACTCAGCAAATCTTTGATCTTCAAAAAAGTCTTCTAGAATATTGAGCTGACCATTTTTTAAAAAACGCCCCTTACCTAGATGCAGATCACTAATTGAAAGAAGTAACACTACCCTTCCTCAGTGAACATTTCACCCGCAAAACAAACTTGACCACGTCCAGATTGCTTAGCTTTATACATCATTTTATCGGCAATAGAGATGATCTCAACTCTCGTCTTAGCATCTTTAGGAAAAGTAGCGACACCTACCGAAACGGAAAGTTTAAAGGTATGAGAGCCATTCATTCCCTTCTCTTCTGAGACAAAGAACTTCTCTCTTGTAATACCTCTTAAGATCCTTAGACCTACATCTTTAGCGTCTTCGCCATTACATGAAGGAACAACAATGACAAATTCATCACCACCATAGCGGTAACATAAGTCAGTCTCTCTAACGACTCGTTTTAGAACAGTTGCAACATCTGAAAGAAGCTGTGTTCCTACGAGATGACCGTGCCCATCATTAACACTTTTAAAGTGATCTATATCAATGAAGATAACAGAGAAAAGCTCCCCTTGTTCTTCATACTTACTAATTTGATTATCTATATCTTTTAAGAATTTTCTTTGGTTATAAAGTCCAGTTACATCATCTACATGGACAAGAGATTTCAGCTTATCTGCCTCACTAAATTTATTAAATTTAAGAGAAGTTGTATTCAAGTAAGTAACTAGATAATTTAAAAGTTTATCCTGAACTTTTTCAGAAACTTTTACGCCAGCATAGTAAAACTGATCATAAGATTCCCCACAGGAGAACACATAGAGATATTCATCTTTTGATTTAACAACCTCGATCCAAGATTGTTCGAGTTGTGGAGACGTTTTAATCAGACCACGTATCTCATTTAAGTCATGAGTTGTTAAGCTCTCAACTTGACTCTTTGCTCTCCAAAATTGACGGCAGTAACGTTTTTCAGCAGAGTCTTTATGAACGCTGAATACGTTTATTGAAGATGATAAGAATTCACTAATCCAAAACTGGTCTAGTGACTCGTACACCTTTTTAAGGCCTTCAAGCTGATCACATTCAAAAATAAACTCAATCAACTTCTTATAATGTTGTCCGTTTAGTTCATCATTCAATTTATTAATCCAGTTCTTTTGTATTATCTTCTTCTAATTCATCTAAGTCGTCTTCAATCAGTTGTATTGAGCCTCTCAAGGTCTTCATGATCTTACCAAGCCTTTCTTCCAGCTTAGATTTATCTTCTCTATGCTTAAGTTCTCTAATCGTAGAGTTCTCCATATTAAACTCTAGAGCATCGATTTTTCTTTTCAAGTCTAGAATTTTCATATCTCGAGTTTGCACAAGAGATTCAGAGTCCATTACGGTTAACTCAAGCTTACTTTCAAGCTCTTTTTCTCTTTGCTTAACTTGATTGAAGTCTAATCTAACTTTTTGATTTAAACGATCAAATTCTTTTTGTAAGTTCTTTGCCTTAAGTTCATAGAGTTCTCGTTTTTCTTCATTGAGCTTATTTTGATACTCTTTTTCACTTAACTCTTCGTGATGTCTCTTCTTTATAATTCCTAACTCAATCTTTACTTCGTCTAGTTCGGCCTTAAGACCTAAGTTATCTTGATCGAGAATTTGTTTTTCTGCCTTAAGTTGCGTTATTTCACTCATCAACTCTTCTCGCTCTTCTCTCAGCTGTCTAATCGTACCTTGCAGACGAAGCATTTCATCTTCGTCATAGCTTCTAAAGTTTTCATACTCTTCTTTAGAGCTCATTCTAGGAGCTGGTTCAGTATTAGAATTCTCGCTGGTTTGAACTGTTTGAGTTAAATTATTATCTTCTGAGTTAGCACTCATCAACTCATCAAGTCCCGATGAAAAGTCATCTTCAATCGTTTCAGAAAAAGACAACTCTCCTACGACATTTTCTTCTGTCACTGTTCCAGAATCATCAAGGTCACTTAAGAGGTCCCCCTCTTTCAAAGAACCTGTCGAAGCGATTATTGTAGGATTAGTATTGTCACCTACACTGTCTAATAGATCAGGAGAAAATCCTGATGAAGTTTTATAATCAAACTCTTGCATTTGCTCACTATCATCTTCTTCAACTGCGGCATTTTGAATTGCGGCCATATCAAATTCGCCAGTAGAGTCTTCTGCTTCAGCACTTGCCGAGACCTCTTGATCTTCCTCAGCAGGAGGAGCAACAATCGAATTAATCGTTGCATCTAAATCGTCAGAGTCTCCGAGCTGAAAAGAGTCTGTTGACTCTATCGATGCATGGTCAACACCTTCACCGTCATCTTCAGTGGCCGAGAAATCGATATCTCCAGCACCACCTTCATCAGCGACACTATTATCTATTTCATCACCCTCAGCACTTAGGCTAAGGCCTTCATCACTGTCATCATTAAAATCTAAACCGTCATCAACAGCACTTTCAAGAGGTGCTGATTCAACTTCGTCTCCATCAGCGCTAAGTGAAAGAGAGTCATCAGAATCCATATCGAATTCAAGTCCTCCCTCTTGTTCATCATCAGCAGCTTCACTAGGGGCTGCACTCTGTGCTGTATCAGTCTCATCACTAAGGCTAAGAGAATCTTCACTAACGTCAAATTCTAGTCCATCATCTGACGAGTCTTCAGAAGCACCTTCACTACCCTGATCTTCACCAGAAAGATCGAGGTCATCACCTGATACATCAAAGCTTAGTCCCTCTTCTTGTTCCGACTCCTCTTGAGAGTCATCACTAACTGAAAAATCAAGTTCACCTACATCTTCAGAATCATTTTCTTCAATCTTAGCAACAGCTTCCTCTCCTGCGAGTTCAACCTCTTCATCAGGAAGGCTAAATTCAAGACCGCCAACTTCTTCATTATCATCAGACATAGTTACCTCAATCGAAGGGCTTTCTTCGACAACAATATTATCCTCTTCAGGATTAAAATCTATATTTTCTTGTGTATTATTTTTTTCAAAACTAATTTCTTCTTTTTCCTGCTCAATAGGAGTTATGATCTCTGCTATATCGGACTTACTGGTCTCTACAACCTTCTTCTTCCCAAATACAGAGTCAAACTTTCTTTGGATGTCCTTATTTACTTCATCATCAAAATCTAAATCACTTTGATTATGTTGATCAACAACATCTCTAACCTCATCAGAAATACGAAATTCAGAAGCGTTAAAGTCTACTTGATCATCTTCGTCTTCAGTCTCTTCAGTCTCCGCTATCTGTGAACTGGCCAGCAAGTCATCTTCCACTGATTGATCTAGTTCACTTTCAAGATCTCTTGCTGAAAAAACTAAACTCTGCTCCATTTGAGGAGCGACAGTGTCGGACGAATTACTTTGATCAACTGAGAGTTGAAAGTCTCCAATAACATCTAAAATGATTTCTTTGGTTACAGGCTTAGTTAAATAAGCATCGCACGCGTTAGATGAATTCTGAATCTTCAGTATTTCGGGCAGCTCCATTGAGCCGGTTAAAAGTATCGTAAAGACTTTGTCTAAATCAACTAATGACTTATGTGTTTCAAGGCAATCTAGCTCAGCACAGTCAAAATCCATTACAATAGTGCATACGTCAGACTCATTAACCAAGCGTCCGAGATCATTGAAATCTGAACAGAGGACCGCATTGTCGTCTTCAAAAGACGAATAAACGGATTCTAAATTTGTGTCAGTCGTATAAAATATTGTTTTCATGTGTCGCGTTAGTTAACTCATCGGCATATTTTTATATAATTATAGTAACTTATTGAATAAAAAATCGCCAATAAGTATCTTCTTCTTCCTAGATATCTTGTAAAAAAGGGTTAAAATAGATTAGAATATTGTAAGTTACTATAATTCATAAAAAATACAGGACCATTTTACTAGGTGATATATGTACAAAACTAGCCCATTAATCTTGATAACTCTTCTTTTAAGTCTTAGCTCATTTGCAGAGCAATACTTACCAACTTCGTTACTAATGCTAGAGAAAAATTTCTCTCACCATGTAATTGTAGCTGAAAAGTCGACTCACTCACTTTACTTATACAGTAACGAGAATGGACTACCTGCTCTTGTAAAAGAATATCCAATGGCAACAGGAAAGAAGGCCGGAGATAAAATTTTTCAAGGTGATCACAGAACACCAGAGGGTATTTACTTCTTTACTGACTTTCTTACTCATCAGGACCTACTTGATAGACATGGAAAGCAGGGACAAATTTATGGTGTAGGTGCATTTGTTATGAACTACCCTAACCCTATAGATCAACGTGCTGGAAAAACTGGTGGCGGAATTTGGCTTCACTCTACAAATGATGAAACAAGAATTGATAAAGGGCTTGACTCTCGTGGCTGTGTAGTAGCGACGAACTCAAACCTAATTGAGATCTCAAAGTTTCTTGAGCTAAATAGAACACCAATTATTGTTGTTCACAATATGCAATACCTAACAAAAACAGCTTGGCTCAAAGAAAGATCAAAACTCAACGACACTCTTGAGCAGTGGCTAACAGGTTGGCAAAACGAAAATACTGAGCTCTACTTCAACAGCTACCACAAAGAACAATTCTTTGATAAATTCCGTGGAAACTACGAGCAATTTAAGCAATACAAGAGAGCCGTTTTCAACAACGCGGGAACTCCTAAAGTAGAAATTGAAGATGTATCAATCTTTAGAGTTAAAGATTATGCAGTGATTAGTTTTCAACAAATTTATACTTCTAATACAATTAATGATATTGGTAGAAAAACTCTTTATCTAAAACAAGATAAGTACTATGAGTGGAAAATTGTAAATGAGACTTGGACTAAGTCTGGGATCAAGAACGAGGAAGAAGCGAAGGTTGCTTTTCAACCATCAATGAGATTTTTTAAGGATAATGATCCAAAATCAATCTTAGGGGCAGACTTTGTGAAAAGAGTAGAGAATAATTAATCTCTATGACTACTAAATCTACAAATAAACTATCGTTTCTTCTTTATGATAAAAAGAAAGGTCCTATTTTTCTAACGACAAATAAGGCCTTACTTAAATTTACTTTCTACGTACTCCCAATTATTACCATGATCTGTCTTGTTGTTGTAATCGCAGGTAGCGTTTACTTTAAGCAGATTGCTGAGATGGCCAGACGTAAAGAGCCTGAAATTATCAAAGAGCTAAAAGGAAAGAACTTGGCCCTTAGTGCTCAACTTGAAGAGATCGCCGAACTTAATAAACTATTTGAAAAGAAGCTCTCAAGTACTGATACTTCAGGAATTAAGCTATCTACCCTTTCACTATTTAGAGCAGTTCCGTCGCAGGAAGACTTAAGTAGCCAACCTTTACTAAGCCTAGATAATACAAAGTTTGATATTTCAGAAAATAAACTAAATCTAAAATTTGATATCGTAAATCAAACCACTGATGGAAGAAAGTTATCAGGCTATATTCACATTCAACTGGCCACGACTAATAGAATGATTTTTTATCCTGAAAATGAAATTGCTTCGGAAGATATGCTACTTTCTTATAATCAAGGTGAGTCATTTGCCTTTTCTAGATTAAGACATGTCTCTGCAAACTTTGATCTCACTGGATTTAAAGACTCTAAGGCACTGATTAAAATTATCGTTTTCTCAAGAACTGGCGACGTTCTTTTCAAGAAACTTATCGCCCAAAACATAAAGTAAGTATGGACAATATAATCTCAATAGAAGAACAGAATTTCACCCTCATTGGTAAGAGTTGTAAATTGAATGGTAATTTCACTTTTAGTGGCGCTACTCACCTAGCAGGCTCTCTAGAAGGAGAAATACATGTTAGCGACGAATCTCTACTGACTTTTGAACCAAGCTCTTCTATTAAGGGAAAGGTTCACTGCTTTGACTTAAAAATATATGGAAATGTTGAAGGAGAGATTTATTCAAAAGGTCTTGTTGAAGTCTATCCTACGGGGAAACTTTCTGGTCTTATAAATTCAAAGAACCTTATTGTTCACCCTGGTGCAGTCCTCAATTTTGACGGCCACACCAAAGGAAACTAAAAGAGCTCTTAGAAGAACTCTTTATAAGGTACCTTAGTAACTTTACCAAATTGCTCTAAATCCTTTTTCAAAGACTTTGGTCCAACAACGACTATCACTTGATTAGACCAATTATAGAGAGAAACTAGTTTTTCACGAACAGCAGGCTCTTTATAAGACCTAACAATATCAGAGAACTTGTATAATTCATCATAGTTCTTATTAATATCATCAAAGTACATTAATTGCTTAAGGTAAGCAGAAGAGCTCTCAAACCTAAATGGCGAACTTCCTGCTAGGGCCCCTTGAGCTCTGGCCAATTCAGAAGGCTCGATCCCCTTATCTTTAACTTCTAAAAGAACATTCTTGATAACATGAAGAAGCTCATCAATAGTTGAGGTTTTAGTAAAAGTAGAAATAACACTTCTACCATATTGTCTTTGCCCACCAGCAAAAGAACTTACAGTATAAGAAAGTCCTCTTTTGACTCTAATTTCTCGCATAAGCTTAGAAGTAAATCCTCCACCAAGAAATTCCGAAGCAAGAGCATTAAGCTCACTCTCTTCATACTCTCCTTGATTTAAGAACCTTCCCATTCTAACTTGAGCTTGATTTGCCTTAGGGACAGTTACTAAGTAAATCTTTGGTGATAATAGTGGTTTTAAAGGAGTATAATTTACAACTCTTTCATACTTACTATTTTCTCCACTCCAACCACAATCATTAATAATAATACTTTCGAGGTTTAAAATTTCTTTAGGTCCACTGATATAAATCTTCTTTTTAACTTCTGTATTAAAGTAATTGAGCTTTCTTTTTAAATGAACAGAAGAGATTCGAGCACGATCAGAGACCTTACCATCTACCGGATAATCATATGGACTTCCTTTTAAAGATAGCTCTCTAAAAGCTTTTGACGCTATGGCCGAATGATTCTTTACCACACTTCTAGCACTATTAGATAAAAGTCTCTTATACTTAGTGATCTCATTTTTCGGATAGTACGCATCTTTAAAGAGATGACAAATCTTCTTCATTGAAGGAGAAAGATCTTTAATCAAACCTGAAACATGGTAAACCGTTGACTCATGTGAGACATCAGCTCCCCAGCTAGTTCCATAAAATTCCAAATTATCAGAAATATCTTTTTGACTAAATCTTCTAGTTCCATTGTCCAACATTTTGAACATCATATCCGTCTCACCTCTTCTCTTTGGGTGATCAGAAAGTGCTCCATCTGAAAAGTGAACCATTACCTTGTAAGTAGGAAATCGACTGTCTTCTAACCAAGTGACATCAATTCCATTCCAATTAAGCTTTTTGATTCTATCTTTACCGAATCCGTGAACAGAAACACTTGTAATAACTAAAGCTACAAGAGAAATATTTCTAATTATATTCTTCATTATTTTTTCCCCTTACTGTGTTTGTCCCATACAGATAGGAATATATATTCATTATTTGCGAAAACTTTCTTACAGGCCTTCTTAACTTGTTCAGTCGTTATATTCTTATAAATTTCTAACTCTTTATGATAGAAACGATAATCATTAAAGAAGCTCTCTCTCATACCTATGAAACTCGCAACACCATTATTAGAAGTTAATCCGTTATAGTATTGGACCATGTATTGGTTCTTCGTTTTTTGAACTGTTCTCTCAGTGATTGCATGATCACATGATCTTGCAATATCTCTAACAATTCTTCTTTTGAACTTTTTCAGATTAGTTTTAGAAAGTAGCTCTCCACTGAAAAAGAAAACACCGTTATTTTTTAAAGTATAATTGGCAGCTCCAATACTAGAAAGTAGTGGTTTCTTATTTCTTACGTAAAGCTCGTTAAAGTATGAGCTATCCCCATCCCCTAGAATAGAACTTAGAATGTCTAAAACAAAAGCATCAGTCTCACCAATTTTCATACCTTTATAAGCAATACTGAAAACGGGATTAGGTGCTTGTGCCTTTAGTTTAACTTCTCTTTTATATCTTCCACGATGAGCATATCTTTCTTTAGAGTCCATTTTCTTTTTGAACTCTTCTAGACCTTCAGACTTTTTAAGATCACCATAGTGGTCTTTAACCATCGAATAAACTTCATCTGCATCTACATCTCCAACAATAACTACGATAGCATTATCAGGAGTATAGAATTGGTCAAAGAACTTTCTCATTTCTGGGATTTTTAAATTCTTAACATCACTCTCGCTACCAATAACAGATCCTCCATAAGGAGTTCCTTCAAATACATTTTGCATCATCTCTTGGAATAGAAGTCCTCTAGGGCTATTTTCGTAACGATACTTTCTCTCTTCTAGTACCACTGCTCTTTCTTTTTCAAAGGCCTTTTCTTCAAGAAGAACTGCTGATAATCTGTCTGCCTCCATCTCAATCATTTTAGAAAGAGTGTGAGAAGGCATATCTTGGTGATAAACAGTTGAATCAAAAGTAGTATAAGCATTAGTTGAGCCACCATTACTTTCGATAAATGTATCAAATTTCCCAGGACCAAATTTCTTAGCACCTTTAAACATCATATGTTCTAGAAAGTGTGTTGCGCCCGTAGTACCAGCAGTCTCATACCTTCCCCCCACATCATAGAAAGTAAAGTACGAGTAAATTGGTAATTGCTTATTCTCTACGACAAGTAAGCGAAGTCCATTATCAAGGGTGTACTTCTTCACATCTAAGTTAAGCTCACTTCCTGAAACCGCCATTGAATTAGACGACGATGTCTTAGAAATAGAACAGGACACAAGCAGGCCTGTAACCAAAATGAGTAAGGTTAAGTTAATTTTTCTCATGAATGAGGGCTCCCCTATTTTATCTTCAATATTATTTGATATAGTATAAGATAATAGCTTAAACACTTGAAACTGCAATGACAACCATAGAAAATCTAACTTATGAATAATATCATCACAATTCTCGGCTCAGGTACAAGTACAGGTATTCCAATGCTTGGTTGCAAGTGTGAGATTTGCCAGTCTGACGATCCAATGAATAAGCGTCTCAGAACAAGTATTTATATTGAGACGGCCAAAGGTCTAAGCTTTATCGTAGACACTGGTCCCGACCTTAGAACTCAACTATTAAATAATAAGATAGAGAAAGTTGATTTTGCATTTATAACTCATGATCACGCTGATCATGTGCATGGAATTGATGATCTACGTCCATTTTGCTTCGGTCCTCCCGCAAGAGAGATTCCTATATACACCCACAGTGCTTGCAAGATAGATCTGGAAAAGAGGTTTCCCTATATTTTCCAAAGAGATAAAGTATTTACATCTAAAAACCCTATTCTTGGTGGCGGAATCCCCTCACTCAATCTAGAAGAGATAGATGAGAATAAGCCCCTCACTATTGGTGAAGACAAATTTGATTTTCTACTTCTTAATCATGGCAACTCGAAAACACTGGGTATTATTCACTCTGGTTTTGCTTACATAATTGATTGTCACGAACTGACTCAAGAGCAAGTGCAATATCTGAACTCCTTGAGTTTAGAACTGCTTATTATTGATTGCGTAACTAGCTTAGAGCACAAAACTCACCTTTCAAAGACAAAGGCCTTTGAATATATTGAGCAAATCTCACCTAAGAGGGCCGGATTAATACATATGGGCCATTTTTTGGAACATAATAAACTCGCCCAAGAAGCAAAGAATATAAAAAATATAGATGTTTTCGTCACATATGACTCAATGCAAATAAAATACTAAGAATTTATTTTTTTTAGTTCCATAAATGTATCTAAATGTTTATATTTCTTAAAATTTTTTAAATACGCAAAAAAATCAGGAGATTAGGATGAAAATCGGTGTTCCTAAGGAAATAAAGAATAATGAAAATCGTGTTGGTTTAGTACCAGGTGGAGTACGTCAACTTGTACATGATGGTAACGAGGTATTTGTAGAAACAAATGCTGGTTATGGAATTGGAATCAGTGATCAAGAATATATCGATGCTGGTGCTACTATTCTTCCTAGTCTTGAAGAAGTTTTCGAAAAGTCGACAATGATCATTAAGGTTAAAGAACCACAACCAAGAGAAATTGCTTGTCTTAAGCCTCATCATATTCTTTATACATATCTACATCTTGCAGCTGATCCTGAGCAAACAATTGGTCTGATGAAATCAGGTTCAACTTGTATAGCATATGAAACTATTCAACCAGCTGATGGTTCACTTCCACTACTGACGCCAATGTCTGAAGTTGCAGGAAGAATGGCAACTCAAATTGGTGCTGCTTATTTACAAATTGATCACGGTGGAAAAGGTATTCTACTAGGTGGTGTACCGGGAACAAGAAGAGCGAGAGTTACTGTTATCGGTTGTGGTATCGCAGGAACAAATTCAATAAAGATGGCCATGGGAATGGGTGCAGACGTAACAGCAATTGATCTTTCAACAAGACGTCTAGCTGAGCTTGATGATTTATTTGATAATAGAATAACAACTCTATTCTCAAATATGGATAATATTGAAAAGACAGTTATCGCTTCTGACTTAGTAATTGGAGCGGTTCTAGTTCCTGGAGCTAAGGCACCTAAGCTTGTTACTCGTGAAATGATCTCTAAAATGGAAAAAGGTTCTGTTGTTGTAGATATCGCAGTTGATCAAGGTGGATGTATTGAAACATGTAAGCCTACAACTCACCAAGACCCAACATTTGAAATAGATGGTGTTGTTCACTACTGTGTTGCCAATATGCCTGGTGCTGTAGCAAGAACTTCTACTTATGCACTTACAAATGTTACTTTAAAGTATGCAAGAATGATTGCTTCTATGGGTGTTGATGAAGCAGCAAGAAGAGACCCTGCTTTCAAAAAAGGTATCAACGTACACCACGGTAATCTAGTTTATAAGCAAGTTGCTGAAGACTTAGATCTTCCATATACAGAATTAAGTTTATAATGAATAGGCCCAAGAAATTGGGCCTTTTATTTTGTGTCTAAACAGGCCTTATTAATCAAACTAAGTCCCAGCTCTGCCCCTTTAGGCAAATCAGTTCGAGCTAACTCTATTGACTTTATTCCATACAAAGAAAAAATCTGGTTCTTAGCTTGAGTGCAGTTTTGAGCAGAGAAATTCGATACTGAAATTCCAACTTCAACAGTTTTAAGTAAATCATATACTAGATAATAATCATCATCACTCATGGGCCTAGTCAGCTCTTTTTTTAAAACACTTCCAAGCTTTATAAAATCACTCGTCTTAATTTTAGAATTAAGCAATTTTGAAACTTCATTAGTAACCGTAGAGCTCGGAGCACTAAAGCATAGAAATGAGAATAAAAATACTACAGAGAATTTCCACATGATCCTGCATCTCCTTTTTCAATTTGTTTTAAGTCACCATCAATGCCACCAACACCATTGTCTCCAACGACATAGTTAGCAACTTCATTACGTCTATTTTCACTCTTCGATTTATATCGATACTTAATGACATAACTCATATAGTTTTTAAATTCTTGGGTCGATAAATCTGCGAGACTGTTAATACTTCTTTTTACAAGACTGCCGTCTTTATTTTTTATCGGATTTCCACGTTTATCTAATTTTTCAATCTTCCCCTCACTAATTTTTTGCAATAATCTCTCAAATGGTCCAGAAATTCCTGCCACGCCTCCATTATAAGACCACCTTGTGAGGATAATAGAGAACTCTTTTCTTTGAGAGTCACTTAGTCGTGGTCTCATCTTGTCACTTTCTTTATTTATAAGGTAATTGAAGTACTTCTTATTATACATATAATAAACTGCCGACATATAAAGCCCTTCGTCAGGGTTCTTTGGCATACAAACTCTTTGATTTTCTCGTTGTCTCAAGTAAGAAAACATATCACGTTGAGACTTCTTGGCCCATTTTGGCATCTCCATAGGGTTATTATAAATATTGCGAAGTCCACTACACTCTCTTTTATTGCTAGTGAGAGGTCCTTTTAAATCAGACAAGAAATACGCGGTTAACCGATCTACAGGTTTAGACTTGGCCGGACTATCTTCGTATTTCTTATAACCTTCTTCTGAAGATAGATTGCGTGTGTATTTTAGAACATTTGAATTTCTATTTATCATAGATTTTGCTTTATTTAATTTATCGTAAAAGTCGACATAATTGGCCGATACAATTTGGCCTACTCCAATAGCGAACGAAGGACTTACTGTATTAGGTTGAAAATGAGATTCATGATTAATAATTGGAAATAACTCCTTTGGATCAATACCTAAACACCTTGACATGTCTACGAAACGATCAGAAAGGTAGGTAGATAATTTTTTAGAGGCACAGGCCCTAGGAACACGGTTAAGTAGATCCCAACGAGCAAACTTCTTCTTTCCGTTCTTAGTCTTATACTGTGCCTGTCTAATTCTTTGAGGTAGAATTTCACCTTTTGAATTCTTTTCACAACTTGGTGATGTATTTCTATTTGTTCCATGACGAAGGCTATTGGAAATACATCTAGAGAAATTTCTCTTTTGTCTATCTTGCAAAATAACATCAGCATTCATATTAGACATAGGAATTTGCTTTTCTAAATAGTTATTGGCCTTTAGTAATTTACCATTCTTTGTTTTGACACTCTTAGAGCGACAGTCTTGCCAAGAGATACTTTCCCCATCTGGTGATGTCTCAACGTAATTGTCACAGTTAACTTTAGTTTCGAGTTCATCTACAGTTTCTTGAATTAGCTCATCTGCAATAATAGTATTTGCTGTTGACTCTAGATCAACATTCAAGAGTCCCCTATCATTCATTTCATTTAAATCGTCTGAAGAGACTCTATATTCCCAAGGCTCATTATTTCTTTTTACAATATAATCACCATTACGGTGAACACCTTGAATTTGAATCGTATCTGTCGAGTCAAATTTGTAACTCTTACCAGTCTTTCTTCCAATTGCATTTAAGGAGATATTCTCTTTAACTCTAAACTCAACTCCTTTAGATAGATCAACTGTTTCGGCCGGGTCCTCAACTTGCTCAAGAAAGTCGGCTTCAAGGTTTGTTGGATAGGTTTTCATTTTCTTTGGATAGTCACTTAGTTTCATGACACTCTTTTCAGGTAATTTTAGTAGCTCAATCTCACAAGTCGCTCCGCTAGAAGTTACACGAATGATCGACTCTCTTGGAATGCTACCTAACTTGCCTTCTTTTGCAACAAAACGAATTGAGCGATCTAGTTTATAGCTCTGCTTTTCTTTTGGACAAGAAATGGCCTCTTCCTTTAGCTCTACACCAGAACTTAGGTCTTCTTCATCTATTTGAATATCTTGCTCTGTTCGAAGCCTATCAATTAAATCATCGAGGGTAACAAACTTTGGAAAATATTCGGACTGAGTTGGGTTTGTCTCTTCTCTAGAGCTTAGAATCTCATCTTGAATATATTTTTGATAGGTCTCTTCACCTAAATAAGCATTACCTACTTTCCCGCTTTGACCTTTTACAATTTCAATTTTTCTTTTCCAAGAATCTTTATTCTTTATAAGAATTTCATCCCCTGGAAAGAGAGTCAGCTCCCTTCCATCCTCGAGAATAACTTTCATTTTCTTAGTCACTACTTTCTTATTGGTTTTAACTTCATCTAATCTAGATAATTTCATATGTTCTTTGTAAGTTTTTTCACCAAGATGTGCAGGACCAACTTTAAGAGACTTATTTCGAGTGGTTACAATAGTGACTTCTCTTTTCCAGCCATTATTATTTCCAATTTGAACAAGGTCTCCTTTAGACAAGAAATGCTCTTTGCCGTCTTGGATAACTCGTACTTTTTGACCCTCTTTAACACTAAAGAAGTTACTGATGGCCAAACTACTGAAACTAAATAAAATAAGGGATAAAAAACGTAAATAATTCATTAGTTTCCTATCGGAATTTAAGGCCATGAAGTTAATGGTTTTCTTATAAATATTTGATAATTAGCTAAATAACATTCATTATTATCCGATAAGCTTTATATGAGATCTATCTCGATATCATTCTACATTCTTGTTTCAATTCTATTTTATAGAATGACGCCTTCCTACGAGAATAACTCTCGTACTGTTTCATCTATATTCGGTATGAGCTGTCTAGATCATGCAAATGCCATTATTTTAAATAAATCCTGGTACAACAAGAGTTTTAATACACTGATGAGAGAGAGAATCGATCTTCAAGATTATTACAAGAACTTTAAAAGCTCTATTGATGATTTTGAAAAAGTTAAAACTCAGGCCCTAAGGTCTAAAGTAAAACTGTTAAAAGACGGTGAAACTTCTCTCGCAGCAAAGATAGCTCTTATAAGAAAAGCGAAGTCTACACTAGATATTTCATATTATATTTTCTCTGATGATGAAGTTGGAAATATTATTTTAAATGAAATAAGAAAAGCTGTTGCAAGAGGTGTTCATGTTCGAGTCCTCATCGACTCGACTTCAATTCTAAATGCTAGTTTATTTTCAAATCAATTTAAATCTCTTCTAAAATTTAGAGGGCCAAGAGGAATTGATGGAACGAAACGTATGGGCAAGGCCGAAGTAGTGGCATTCAACGAGTTATTTAGTCCAAGAAAGACTGTTCGAAAATATGTCGATATGGCCAAGAACCTTTTTAGAGATGCTGATAACCAAATTCCAGTAAATGATTCTACCGTTAACAGACGCCTTCACGATAAGATCATTTTAATGGATGCAGAAGACCCTAATAACTCTCTTGCAATAATTGGTGGAAGAAATATTGCAAATGAATACCATACCCTCGACTCTTTTAGAGGAGAGAGTTTTGAATTTGAAGATATGGATGTTCTCATCAAAGATACAAAAGATATAAGTATTAGAACAGAGAGATCATCTTTAACAGGTCGAATTCAAGACTACTATGACAAGTTATTCTATCATATAGGAAATAGTCACATGGCCAACGCTATAGTTCGTCTAACTCGTAGTGCTTATCGAAAAGAGATTGGTAAAATGAGTAGAATCAGTCGTAAAACCTTTAAGAGAAATCCTCAATTCAATGCAAAGTTAAATAATATGATCGAAGGAGACTTCTTTGAAGAGGGCTTTGATAGTGGTCTAGTTAGAATCGTTAATGAATTACAAAATATTCACTCTCCCTGGGGAAGAATCAAGTATGAGAAGATCGCTGACTTAAATCCAAATTCCATCACTAATGAAATTTGGAGTAATATGCAAAAATCTCAACATACTATAGATATTGTTACTCCATACGCGCATTTTACGGACAAAGAAGTTAATTTTATAAAATTGTGGTTAAAGGAAAATCCTAACAGAAGATTTAGACTAGTGACGAGTTCACTTGCAACTAATGATACTATCGCATCCCAATCACTGATAGACTATAATCTAATTCCAAAGTTAACTGATGATCCTAATATTTCTAAAGCACAATTAGAAATTCATTACTATGGAAAAGAGAATGACACTACTCTTGGTGGAGACATTAATTACGGAAAATTACATGCTAAGTATGCTGTATTTGATAATGAAAGAAGTATCGTTATGACTTCTAATCTGGACCCAAGATCACGATCACTAAACTCGGAGATTGGAGTCTCAATTGACCAGTCAGCTAAGAGCTCTAATATTATTTCTAAGGAGTTGACTGAAAAGACAGAAGATCTCATTGGAAGATCTCATCAGCACAACTCTAGAGAATGGCAGAGGATTAATAATTCGGACGCCTTGAAGTGGAAGAGATTAGCATCGAGGTTAATACATATCATTGTTAACCTATTTAACCTGGAAAGAAATATTTAATGAAAGTTCTATTAACGATAGTTACAATATTCTTCTTCAGTTCTTGCGCTCATAAGAACCTTCAAAAAAATCAATTAAAACTAGATAACCATCCAGTTGGAACTCTTCAGTACTGGAATTGGGTTAAAGAATATAACCTTGAAACAAAAATTTCGACAAGACCAAACGATGAAACGAACGAGTATCTAAAACTATGGAAGAGTATATACTCTCTTGAATCTAAAGATAATTATTTCAAAACAAAGATTGCTCCAGAGAACTTTGAACATGTGTTTAGGTATGCAGTCCTAACTATGCCTAGAGAGTATAAAATTCGCATCAATAAGCACCTAAAAGCAATTTATCTAGTCAGAGATCTTGGAGTATCCTCACTTGCGATACAACTTAAAGATTTCGAACTGGAAAATACAGCACAATTTATCGTCTTCATGGATATTGATGTACTCAATCAAAAGATAAATGACTGGTTTAAATGGAGAGAAATGACGGCATTTAAAAACAATCCAGAATACGAACTTTCGCCCTATCTCTCCCATGAGAATTCAGTGATAGATACTATTCACTATTCTCTTTTCCAACTCTATGGAATTCTACTAAATTGGAATCCATTGTATTATCCAACTAAAAGTAGTGATCTTTTAAGTAAATTCCCTAGCTACAAGCTACTTAATGAGTCCTGGAAGCTAGAAAATGATATTGTTGTGACAAAGTTTTCAGACATAAGTGATGATTTGAACTATCTTCGTTATTATTCTAAAAAGGATCAACTCTTCGATATAAAAGATATGTTAGATTTCTATGAAAACTTAGAAAAAACAAATTATCCTAATCTTTATTCATTCTCTAGTAGTTCGAAAGACTTTGTCGAAAGTATTGCCAATTATCTCTACACGACAAAACTTAATCATCCTTTCACTATTGATATCAAAAAAAATAATAAAATTATTCAGACTCATGAATCTTGCTGGCAACAGTTACGTTGCCTAAGCAAGAAGAAAGTCATCGAAGAGATTCTAAAAGAGAACGCTATCGATTAAAGGGAATTAGATAGTCTTTTGTAAACAAAAGGCATTCTTGTAATATCTTCTGCCTTTTGAAGAAAGTTATTTGGATCGTTACAACTCTTTCCGTTGTCATTACATACATTAACTCTAGTACAGTAAAGTCTCTCATCAGAGTAGCCGTCACTCTTTCCTCTAACTAAGATCCCCTCTACCTCCCCTGTTCTTTCGTTAAAAACAGCAGAGCCAGAGTTTCCTTGAAATGTATCAACGCTTGCACTGAAAAATACAGAGTTATCATTGTATAAAACTTTTCCACCAGTTGTTACTTTCGTAGGAAGTCCCCAAGGAACACCGATCACAACTAACTTTTCTCTATTATTGATTTTACCGCTCTTTCTAAACTTCAAAGGTGCTCTATCGACATCTTTTGTTAGCTTAATAGCAGCATAGTCAGTTACATTATCAAGTTCGGCCTTAATTACTCGATCACATCCAGTTACATTCTTGGCCGGAATTTCCATATTTGTTGGGTTAAATCTGTCTTGAATATTATAATCAAATACCCATACAAACTTTTTAGAAGAACATACATTGGCCATTTGTTCCTTTGCACAGTGACCGGCAGTAATTAAAGTCTTCTTTCCGATTAAGAAGCCAGAACAAATTGCAGCATTTGGCTGATCATAGAATTTTTCACCACGACAAAGGTTCATTCCTTCACCTAGGCTTCTTGAACCTTTATCAGATAATCTATAAACATTTTTTTGAGCATCGAATTCTAAGTTTTCAACTGGTACTAGAGCTGCCGTCGATTTAGCGGCCTTTTGCCACTTAAACTCAGAAGCGCTCACTTCTGATCTACCATCTGTACCATAAACAACTTTTAGCTCTGCTTTTACTGAAAAAGTTAAGAACATCACACTAACTAATAACAACTTCATCTGTTCTCCTGATTTGAATGATTATGATGTAGCGCACTTAACACGAAGGTTCAAAGGAGCATTCCTAACAATTTCTTACTTTATTCAATAAAATCAACTGGTTCTAAGACTTTGTGCGTCAACAGGAAGAGTTTTCAAGGCTTTATCACTGTTAAAAGAACTGCTAAAATAGTGATAGGAGTATTAACGATATGACAGGTAATAAAACGATAGATAATGCTATTCTCTTTTTGGCCCTTCTAGGAACTATGGGTTGTCTTGGAGTATTCGTATACACCGAAATGATTTATCAAAAACCGTTACCACAAAACGATACGGAACTTGCCAATATGATGCAAGATAGTAAGCAAAGCGTCTTCCCTGCTCCGTTTAAGCTTGATCCGCTTATCATAAATGTAAAAAGTAGAAAAACTCGACTTAGATTTCTTAATCTTCAAGTTTATATAGTTCCTCTCAAACCAAATGCAACAGATCTCTTTGAATCGAAGAGGGCCATGATAAATGATGCAATTATTGATGTGGCCGGAAGAATGGAGCCAGATGAGTTAAATTCAATTTCAGGGAAGATACTCTTAGAAGATCGTGTAAAGAAAGCAATTAATCAGATCGTTAACAAACAGATAGTTAAAGGGCTACTCTTTACTAAGTTCGTGGTCCAATAAAAAAAGACCTTCATACGAAGGTCTATCTTATTCATAAATTTTAAAGAAAATTTATTCTACAGTAACAGAATGAGCATTCATTCTCTTAGCTTCTACTTCATCAGTAGTCGTCTTATTTGCAGCATCATCAGGAAGAGAATTTAAGAAGTTCTCTACCTCAGCAGCAGTTACTTTACCTTCAGCAACAAGTTTGTCTCTTAGTCTTGTATCAAGCATTTTATCTTGTAAGGCCTTACTTAATCTCATTATCTACCTCTAAATTAGTTATTTTGAAGCAAATTTAACACTTTTCGCTACAGTTAGTAAAGCCTATTGCCAATATTTAGGTGGCTTTTCATCATCATCTTCTACAATTCTAAGATTTGCCTTACTCTTAGGCCTTTTCTTGCTGATAGTCTTATTAGAACCTAGTTTCAACCTATTAGAAGAAATTAGCACCATCCACAAGTATCCAAAGCCCATGGCCCCTAGATGTCCCCAAGCAAGAACTTTTGCAGGTGTGAAGAAACCATTAAATAATAGCATTCCAACAAGAATCATACAGAAGTACTTTGCTCGCATTGGAAAAATGAGCATAAAAGTAAAAATACGATCTGGGTTTAAAACAGCGTAGGCCAAACAAAGCGCTGAACCTGCTCCATGCATTCCATATAATGGATAATTGAATAGTCCATTACCTGATAAGAACAAGCTTGAAACGAGCAAGTAAACGATCCCAGCTCCAACAGTAGAGCTTAGTAGAAAGTAGATATATCTTCTCATTCCCCACTGATTTTCAAGCTCACTTCCTAGAAACCAAAGTAATAGGCCATTGAAGAGAATATCAAAAATCCCTCCGGCCATAAGTGGATAAGTTAAGATTTCGTAAATATGTCCAGAGAAGAACATGGCCGGAGAAAGACCAAGATAAGCAGTAAGGTTAACTCCTCCACTGGCCTTCAAAATATTCGACAGAAGAAATAAAACCCCCATCGAGATAAGGATAACCTTATTTGTTTTGGTTAAAGTTGGTAGTTGGATTTGCGAGTGCTGCATTCTATTTCCTCTTCTGTGAGATTTCTACTAGTACTCCACCTGTGGACTTGGGATGTATAAAGTTAACCAAGCAATTATTTGCGCCTTCAACAGGAGATTCATTTAGTAGGATATATCCATTATCTTTTAGCTCCTTACATTTTGCCTCAATATCAGGAACTTTAAAACAGAGGTGATGAATTCCCTCCCCTTTCTTTTCCAAAAATTTATGTATAGGACCTGTTTCACCATAAGGGCATAAAAGTTCTAAATGAGCATTTTCATCCATACTGGCAAAGGCCGTTTGAACGCCTTGAGACTCCACAATTTCTCTTTCGCTTGAAAATGTTAATCCCATATCTTCCCAAATCTTTTGAGATTTATCTAAACTATTTACGGCAATGGCCACGTGATCTAAAATACAGTCTTTACTAAATTTCATTACTCTTTTTCCTTATATAAATCTTTCATAATTAAATCTAACATGATCTTTCTATTTAAAGCATTATCGGTTTGAATATCGAATTTCTCCCAAAAGTTATTCTTAAACTTTTGCTCAAAACTTTCTTTATCAAGTTTAGACATAGCGTTTAAAATTAATTCGATCCTTCTTCTATTTTCACTTTTAATTTCTTTAGTTCTTTGACTCTTTAAAAACTCGGAGCTCTTATAATACTCAATAAGCTTTAAGTCTTTCTCAGAAAACAAGGCCTTCGTGTCACCACTAGCGACTACAGCAAAATTCAAAAAAAAGGCCACAATAAATAACTTCATTGTGGCATTCTATCTAAAAAATTAGAGAAATTCTAATTGAATGTTGGCGGATCAATCGCTGTCGAACAGTCAGGATTCGCTGGATCAAATGTCGGAACTGGTGGAGCAGGAGGAGGCGTACAAACCCCATTCGTACAATCACCAAAGGTTGGAACATTATAACAACGAAGTGCACAAGTTGGCTGACCAGTACTTGAAGATCCTGTCTTTACGATAAAGCAATTAGGAACATTCTCTTGTCTACACCATTCTTTTGCAACACAAGCTTGACCTGGCGCCTTTGAACAGAAGACTTGATCTTGATCAGTATTTACATGTACAGCACAAGTTCCAGTTGTCTGGTTACAACATAGACTAGAGCACTCATAATCTGTCTGACAACTTACACCAACGCCTTTATTACCAACGATTGGAACGTCTTCTAGACATTGACTTACGAGCTCTTTAGACCAACATCTTTCATTAAAGCAACATTCACTACCACCACAAGTCTGGCTTGATGAACAACTTTTAAGAGATGTATAGAGAACCTCTTCACCTTTATAGTCTGTTAGACTTGGGCGAATAAGCTGAAGAACAATATTATTAGACTTCGTAATAATTACTTCACTATTACTAGCATCTTTATAAAATAACTCTACTCTGGCAGTAACATTACATGAGCTAATACCTTCTTGCGTGTTGCTATCATAGTTTGTTGCTCGAATATTACAACCTTCAACATAATCCGTTTCACCAGCAATTGATAAGAAGGCCGGCGAAAAGGAAGTTCCATCAAACGGCGTTGTTGAACCGATGTACTCAATTCCAGCGTTAAGATCTAATTTTCCAAATCGTGGAAACATTAGAGACTCGTAACCTGCAGTTCCAAGAAATGATTTTTTAAATAATCCTGTTGGAGCAACAGTAGCACTCACATCAGAGTAAATTGCAGAACCAGTTATTTGCCACGAGCTGCTATCGATATTTCTATAAGGTCCATAGAATGTATAACAAGACTCTCCAGCAACATCCCCACAGATTCCACCGTTAGTATCTAATTTAGAACCGGCCGCAAGACCAGAAGTAAAAGTAGTATTCAAAGTTTGTTCAACCATAGAAGCTGTCATTGAATCAGGTAGACATCTCTTTATATGTGTGGAAAAAGGATCTGTTTGATAGTCATTACTACCAAGTGCAACTTGTGGCTCACTTGGGTAGAAAGGTAGCGTTGAAGTTGCTGTGTCATAGTACATTCCAGTATCTTCAATTCTAGCATAAGTATATTTACAAACTTCATTTGCGGCATCACACGAAGAGTTTAATAGACCACTATCAAAAGTTTTATCATCTATTAAGTTTAAACCTCTACAGTAAAGTCCAGCATCACGAGGATCAGTAACAATCTCGTCTAGACCTCCCACTCTTCCTTCTCCAGAGTAATCATTATAGTCAAAGAGGTCGTAGGATAATCTTATATTTTGAAAAGGATGAGAGGCCATATCTAAAATAAGAACTTCTACATCTGTTTGAGGAGTTATTCCAGGGGCCCTTCCAATTGTTCCTTGAATTGTTACTGGCTCATAGTCTTTACCAAATACAAATCGAGCATAGACAATTTTATCAGAAAGCGATGAGATATTTAGTCCAGAAAGATACAGAAGCCCTGTAAAGTTTTTTGGAAGTGTTAGCTTCTTCTTATAAGTTCCATCAAAAGGATCTACAAGGTGCATAAGCTCTACTTGCGTTCCAATCGTTGAATTTTCTCCCTCACCGATTCCCGATCCTCCACCAGGTAGTGCTGTAGCTCCATCAGAGCCGCTACCACTTCCACCAGAAGTTACAGAGTCAGTTGAGTTATTAACTGAAAATCTACTCTTCTTACTAACTCCACCCTCACCAACACAGGACGACAAGACAAGTAGTATTGAAAAGATAATTGAATTTAGTTTGTTGAACCTATTCATTAAAACAATCCATGTAATAAATTAATGAGAACTTCGAATTCTCTATAACTTATCGAACTAAGAGTATTAAACCTTAAGTTTACAGTTCTATTTTACGTCTAAAGGAAAAGAGTTACTCAAGTATAATAATCAGAAACACTGATGTAATATAATTACAACAAGTTAGCACCTACGGACTGGTATCCGATAAGTTTAATAGAATATAGAAAATGGCATAAAATAAAGGCAGAAAGAGCAATGAGAAGCTTTGATAATGTCTCCTAGTCTTCCAATGGCTAATTAAGGAAATCAGGTGATATAGATGTCTTCAAATTACATATGAACAAGTATGAATGAATGGAAGTTTTTTAGCTATAGCGAAACCAAAAGTGCAAACTATATTATTAGAAGAAAGTTATGCACTCTAAAAAACGCTTCACTAGAATACTAAAAATCATCCATTGGATATCCTTCATACTCCTGCGTCGGAATAATTAATCCAGAAACTCTCCTAAATTGACTATTCTTTTCTGAGAACCCAATTTCGAAATCAGAGTACCTTATACGATTATTACTAAAGTTTTTAAATAGCCTATAACTATCCATATTTTTACTAATAAAATAAATTTCGACTATATCCTTCTTCCCTTTAATACTATTTTTGTATCTCGACGTCGTCACAAACATATTCTCAAAATCAAAATGCTTTATAATCTGTAATTTTCCATATTTCTTAATTAAGCTCTCTTTATATTCCTTAGCACCATATCTATCCATCCAATCAAGACAAGTTAAAGAAAAGTCTTTTTCAAGAGCTTCTTCTTGTTCAAAAGTTTTATCTGATTTTTTGTACTTCAAGTAACTTTTAATAGCTTTGATATATCTAGTAAACTTAGACTCAATATGTTTAGCAAGCTCTATTGGATCAATGCCATAATGGTCCATTGTCTGCAACGTCGGCCTATGTAAATAATGAATACTCAATTTTTTAGCTGAAAAATAGGCAACTCCATCTCCAAGACGTATTTTAGCCAGTTTAGTTTTTTCATCGTAATCCTCTAAGACTAGTGCTGTCATTAGTTTCAAACCGGCTTCCTGTCTATATCCTAAGAATGGACACCTTATAGCGTTAAATTTTATACCATTCGAGTATTCACCAACGGTGTATACATCTCCATCTCCGAGATAACCAGGAAGGACGACATCCTCAAGCAAAATATTATA